>NZ_JADEWJ010000248.1:0-6068 GCF_015207725.1 Synechocystis sp. LEGE 06083 | reverse complement strand
TTTCTTAACTAAGCCAATTTCCATGAAGCTTTCGGTCATCATTCCGATTTATAACGAAATCCAAACCATTGAAAAAATTCTCAAAAAAATTACCACGGTACTGCCGGAAGTGCCGAAGGAAATTGTCATGGTGGATGATGGTTCTAAGGATGGTACGAGGGCATGGTTGGTGGATACCTTTGGCGATCCGGAACAGCATCCTGTTCTGGCCAACCTTAATTTAGCCGGCCAATTCCAATGTTTTCCCCTCGCCCCATCGGCGGAAACCAATGGCGATCGCCAGGGGCATAGCTTTGTGATGGCAACGGAGTGGGAAGTGAAAGTGATTTTCCATCGCCAGAACCAGGGTAAGGGAGGCGCTTTGAGAACAGCCTTTGCGGCGGCCACTGGGGATGTGTTGATTATCCAAGATGCGGATTTGGAATACGACCCCGAGGATTGGGAACCCATGTGGAAGTTAGTCGATGGCGGTTGGGCCGATGTGGTGTACGGTTCCCGCTTCTATGGCAATCCCCATCGGGTGCTCTATTTTCATCATTATTTAGGCAATAAATTGATCACCAGTTTGATTGATTTGGTCTGTAATATTAACCTCAGTGACATTGAAGTTTGTTACAAAATGTTTCGGCGGGAAATTTTGGAAGACCTGCGCTTAACCTGTAGTGATTTCGGTTTTGAAGTTGAATTTACAATGAAGGTAACCCGATCGCCAAGGCGATGGCGAATTTATGAAGTGGGGGTGGCCTATTATGGCCGTACCTTTGCCGAAGGAAAGAAAATCAATTGGCGAGATGGGGTTAAGGCTTTGGGTTACATTGCCAAATTTTGGTTAACCAATGCTTAACGTTGCACAACTGCTATTTTTGCCCCCCGGAGGCATATCATGCACAGTAAATTTTGGTTTGAATTTCTCCAGACTTTGCCCACCCTGCCAGCCAACGGCGCACCCCTAATTGCCACGGTGGAAACTCGCCCAACTTCTGGAGAATTAATCATTGCCCAGGATCCCAACCAAACGTTCAACAACAATGATTCTGCCCTCGGTGGTTTATCACCTCTGTTGGTCTTTCCGGTGGTGATTATCTCCGTCATCTTTTTAATTTTAGTAACCATCTTTCTCTACACCCGTTTTTACGTCATTGCCCCCAATAACGAAGCTTTGGTTAGAACCGGCGGCGTTTTCAAAAAAGAGCAAATGGTGATTCTCCATGGGGGCTGTATTGTCATTCCCGGTTTCCACGAAATTACCAGGGTGTCCCTGCGGGAAATTTCCATTGACGTGGTGCGGGCGGGGAATTTGGCCGTGCGGACCCAGGACTACATGCGGGCCAATATGCGGGTGACTTTTTACGTCTGCATTACCCCCAACCGCAACGAAATTTTAACGGCGGCGGCCAGGCTTTCTAAAAAAGGGCAAATTTCTGAAGCAGATATCAAAGATGCCCTGGAAAAACGGGCTGATGACGCCATCCGGGCGGCGGCGAAAAAGAAAAAACTCGCTGAATTAGATTCGGATAAATTGGGCTTTGCCGATGAGGTATTGAACTTAATCCAAGGGGATTTACGCAAAGTTGGTTTAACCCTCAATAACATTGCCATTTCCGAAATTGAAGAAAGTGATACCTACGACGAAAATAACTTTTTCGATGCCCAGGGGGTGCGGCTGAGAACGGAAACAATCCAACGGTCGATTCAACAAAAACGGGAGGTGGAATTAACCACCAGGGTGGCCATTGAACAAGGAGAATTGGAAGCGGAGAAAAAAAGTTTAGCCATCAAGCGGGAGCAGGAAGATGCCAATATTACCCAACAAAAAGAAATTGAATTATTAAAGTTAGCCCAAAGGAAGGAATTAGAATCCCAAGAAGCACAGCAGCAACGGGAAATCCAAGAGGCCAAAGACCGGGAAGAAGCGAAAAAGGAACGGAATAAAATTCTCCAGGAACAGGCAGTGGAGGAAGAACGGATTCAAAAAGAATTAGCCATTCAAAATAGTCAAATTGCGTCGGCGATCGCCCTGGAGGAACGGAATAAGGAATTAAAGGTGGCCCAGGCGTTGCAAAAACAGGAAGCGGAAGTGGCGGAAATCCAACGGCAGAAAACCATTGAAGCTTCCCAACTACAAGCCAAGGCAGAAATTGCCCTAGCGGAACAAAAAACCCAAATTACTGAGCAAACAGCGGCGATCGCCATTGCCAATAAACAAAAGGAACGGTTGGAGGCGGAAGCTCTGCGGGCCGAGGCGGAATCCGGCGTCATTACGGCCCAGGAAGTGGAAGCGGCGGAACGCTCCCAAAAATTGGCGGTGATTGTGGCCCAACAGGATGCCCAGCAACATCGCATTGCGGAACAAAACGTGGTGGAAATTGACGTGTTCCGGCGGCGGCGTCAGGCAGAAAGTGCGAGACAAGCAGCAGAATTGGAAGCGGAATCTATCCGTACCCTGGCCGATGCCAACCGTCACAAAGCCATGGCCGAAGCGGAGGGACAGAGGGCCATCATCGCAGCCCAAAACAGCCTGAGTAATGCCAACCGCAGCGCCGAACTATTGAAAACCATCTGGCCGGAACTGGTCACCCAACTGCCGGATCTGATCAAGGCGTTGGCACCCCAACCTGGGGTCTTGGGGGAATCCCGCATTTATTCCTTCCCTGGATTGAATGGGGCCAATGGCAATGGCAGTAACGCCGGGGATATTAACAAATTACTGCTTTCCACCAGTGGCCTCACCCTGCTCAATGGCCTATTAAACGAGGGCAAACTCAGCACCGTGGTGGACCAAGTGAAATCCCTACTCCAGGATCCGCCGTCGGTTTCCTCCCCTCCCCCTTCTTCCGTTGCTGAACACCATGGGGGCAGCGCTGACACTTCCCCTGAGACGGATTTTTACCCTGAAGGAATTTAATGGGGATCAACGGCGATCGCCAATGGCAGGGGGTAGCGGCCCATCACCAAAGCCCCTAATAATGAAGGAAGATGGAATGGCTGGAACTGAACCTTGCTTGCCTTGGTTTTTTCCGGTCTGTCTCTGCAGGCCTCCCCCTCCCCCTGTGCCCATGTTTGATCTAGATTTACTGTTCAACTCGTCCTTTGCCGTTGCCGTCAAAACCCCATTGATGTTGCTAGTGTTAATTGCCCTGGAGGCAGTGCTATCGGCGGATAATGCCATTGCCCTAGCTACCATCGCCCAGGGTTTACCCAATCCGGCCCAGCAACGGCGGGCTTTGAATGCGGGGTTAGTGATTGCCTATGTGCTCAGGATTCTGCTCATTGTCACCGCTTCCTTTGTGTTGCAATATTGGCAGTTTGAGTTGGCTGGGGCCTTATATTTACTCTGGTTGGTGGGCAGTTACTTCCTCTCCCCCGATGAAGGGGACAATCACCACAAGACTTTTGAGTTTAGTTCTTTTTGGCAAGCCATCCCCCTCATTGCCTTCACTGATTTGGCCTTTTCCCTCGATAGCGTCACTACGGCGATCGCCGTGGCGGATCAATTGTGGTTGATCATTGCTGGGGGCACCATTGGGGTCATTGCCCTCCGGTTTTTAGCGGGTTTATTTATCCGTTGGTTAGACATTTTTACCCACCTCAAGGATGCTGGTTTTATCACGGTGGGTTTGGTGGGTCTGCGGCTGCTGCTCAGAGTCATTAACCCCGAGCTAGTGCCACCGGAATTGTTGATGATTACCATGATTGGGCTACTGTTTGCCTGGGGCTTTTCCGAGCGGCGATCCCCGGAGCTAGTGGAAGAAATTAGCCATAATGGGGAGCCGTAGGCGGCCCAGGAGTAAATTTTAGGGATAATTTATGGATTTGTTAGAGTACCAAGCCAAGGAACTATTCCAACAGGTGGGCATTCCCATTTTGCCCTCCCAAACCATTCAAAATACCACTGCCCTCAAACGTCTGCAAATTCCCTATCCCATGGTGCTCAAATCCCAGGTACGGGCGGGGGGTAGGGGTAAGGCCGGTGGGGTCAGGTTTGTGGAAAATACCATTGATGCCATTGCCGCCGCTTCAGCCATTTTCCATTTACCCATTGCGGACGAGTACCCAGAGGTGATTTTGGCTGAGGCCCGCTACGATGCCCAATCGGAATTATTTTTGGCGATCGTGCTGGACTACCAAAGGCAATGCCCGGTATTGATGGGTTCCAGTGAAGGGGGCATTGATGTGGACAGCCTGTTGGAGCAAATGCAGAGTGTTTCCCTGCGGACGAATTTTTCCCCCTACTTGGCTCGGCGGCTGGCGGTGAAAATGGGCTTAACGGGGCCCCTGGTGACCACGGTGAGCGCCATCATCGAAAAAATGTATGAGTTATTCGTCACCTACGACTTGGATGTAATTGAAATTAATCCCCTGGGCATTAGCGCTGATGGGGAGGTGATGGCCCTGGATGGCAAAATTACCGTTAACGACACGGCGATCAACCGGCATCCGGATTTACTTAATTGGGGCTCGGAGCAATGGACGGGGCATAGTTGGCTACCGGGGGATTTGGCCCAGGGACAAATTGGCTTAATTTGCAACAGTGAAGGACTGGCCCTGAGTACGTGGGACTTGCTCCAGTCCTTGGGTATTACCGGCGCCTATTTACTGGATGAAAGTCGCAGTGGCATGGCCCTGGGGAAACAATTGGAACTGGCCTTTGATCACCTCAGCCAGGCCCCCAACCTCAAAGGTATTTTTGTTAATCTGGCTACCAGGGAAGCGGCCACCCCGGCCTTGGCAGAGGATTTGCGGGCTTTTTTACCCCTGCCTCCCAACCCCTCCAGCGAAGACCGCAGTTTGCGGGGGACGGGTCCTAGTTTGCCCCAGCGTCAACGGGCTCCCCAACGGCAAACCTACACAGGGGAAGTGCTACCGGTGGTGATCCGGTTTAGCCAGGGGGATTTGGGCTATCTCCAGCAGATGTACGACAACAGCCTCGTCTATTGGCATAACGATTTGGAAACGGCGATCGCCAAGATGTTAAGTTTAATTCCCCAGGAAATGGAATTGGTCCAGGGATAACCGGGGGCATCATTCCCCAGGGTTGGTAATGTGTATCTGAGATGGGGAAGCAGTAAAATTTGAGCAAATTCCTGGGCGTTTTCCGCCACCATCCATCCCGTCCGCCCCGCATCTGGACAGATATGCTCCTGCGTTGGCAGGGTTCCGTCATTCCGGCGATCGCCCCCCGGGTGCTGGTGTGTATGGCCTTTTCCCTGGGGGTGACCCTGGTGGATGGTTGGGGGTATGAATTTTCCATTCCCCTGCAGGAAAGCATTGTGCCCAGCATTGTTTTGGGACTGCTCTTGGTTTTTCGCACCAATACCGCCTACGAACGCTTTTGGGAAGGCAGGAAAGCCTGGGGCACTTTAGTTAATACCATCCGTAACCTTTCCCGCACCATCTGGGTTTCAGTGGCGGAACCCACTCCCCAAGCCCACCAAGACAAAATTAAAATTCTCCACCTACTGGTGGCCTTTGCTGTGGCCACCAAGTTGCACCTGCGATCTGAACCCCTCAATGAAGAAATCTGGGCCCTGTTGCCCGAATCCGGTTACCGCAAGCTGGAGGATTTGCATAATCCGCCCCTGGAAATCGCCTTTTGGATCAGTAATTATCTGCAACAGGAATACGACCAGAACAATATCAATCCCTATCAGCTCACCGCCATGCTGCGTTTGGTGGATACCATGGTGGATGTGTTGGGTAGTTGCGAGCGCATTTTAAAAACCCCCATTCCCCTGGCCTACGCCATCCATTTGCGCCAGCTAATTTTTCTCTATTGCTTCATCACCCCTTTCCAGATGGTGAACACCCTCCATTGGGCCACCGCTTTTGTGGTGGGGATTATCGCCTTCACTGTCTTCGGCATTGAAGAAATTGGGGTGGAAATTGAAAACCCCTTTGGTCACGATGCCAACGATCTACCTTTGGATCAGATTTGCCAGACCATGCAAGCCAACCTAGAAGATTTAATTCAGTTGCCCCCTTGGCACCAGGTTTCCCATGGGGACTAGTAGGAAGTTCTTGGTTCCCCCCCTCTTGCCCAAAAAACTATAACCTAGTTAAGAGGAGTC
>NZ_JADEWJ010000247.1:0-6119 GCF_015207725.1 Synechocystis sp. LEGE 06083 | reverse complement strand
TAGGACCCAAGAAAAAGCTCCATGGCCTGGCTGGCTAAATTGTCTGTGCCTTCTAAGGCTGCTTGGGATACGACCGCCGCTAAATCGACGGTTTTGGCTTCTTGATCCTTTTCCTGATGCCAGGTTTGGAACAGTTTGTTGAATTGGGCTGATTCCCGTTCTGGGTATTGGTGCCGCAAAAATTCATAAATCACGGCGATGCCCATGCCCGATACCACCCGTTCAATGGAAACCCGCGACAGGGCATACTGCTGTTTGAGATACTCCAACAATTGCCACTCCAACGGCGATCGGGGAGCAAAATCACCATGGGCTCCTTCGGAGGCAAAAACTCGATAGCGTCCTTGACCCTGGGGAATAACGTAGCATTGTCCCAAGCCGGTGCCCGCTCCCAAGATGGCGATCGCCCCTGACGGATCCACTGGAGCAGACTGGAGTACGGTTAAATCCTCTGACCCTAGCCCTAAAATGCCGTAGCCCACAGCGGCAAAGTCATTGATGAGGTCAACCTGGGCAATGGCCAACTCCTGGGCCAGGCGATCGCCGCTGAGGTGCCAATCTAAATTAGTGAGGCGACAGGTGTTATCGACTACAGGGCCGGCAATGGCAAAACAAGCTTTAGCAACGGAGACCGGATTACCCAGCACAAAGGCCGCTTCTTGGCGGAATTGTTGCACCATGGGCACCAAATCGGAAAAAGCTGGACTACTGTAGGTTTGTTCAAACAGGATCACGGGCTGACCCAATCCAGGACTGTCATCCTTCACCGTCACTAGGGCGAGAATAGTTTTAGTGCCACCAATATCCCCTGCCAAAAAATTTACGCCCATGACGCCCATGGCCCCAAAGCCATCAAAAAATTACACAAAACACGGTCTTTTAGCAGTTTAGGCTACGGGGGAAATGGTCACCAAATAAAAAGCCAAAATTCTCCCATTTCAGCAAGGTTTAGCAACGTTAGCAGTGCAGTTCCTCCCCCTGGGTCAGAGGAAATTAACCGTTAAATGGGTTAGGATCAAGGCTGTTTTCCCTTTAGGTTCCGTCCATGGCCGCCCCCAGCGTCAAGCAGTTACTTCGTTATTTAACTCCCCATTGGCGGGCGATCGGAGCTGGAACTTTTGCCCTGTTTTTGGCCAATGCCCTGGGAGTTTATATTCCTCTTTTGATGCGGGATAGCATTGATGATTTAATGCCCCCGTTTGAAGCGTCGGACGTGGCCCGCATTGTGGTGCTGATTGTCATTTTGGCTTCCCTGATGTGGTTTATTCGCATGGCCTCCCGCATTTTTATTTTTGGGGTGGGGAGACAGGTGGAATATGAGCTCAAACAGAAAATTTTTGACCATTTGCTCAGGCTAGAACCCCTTTATTTTACTGAAAATACCATTGGGGATTTGATTAACCGGGCCACCAGCGATGTAGACAATATTCGCCGTTTGGTAGGTTTTGCGGTGTTGAGTTTGATTAACACCATCTTTGCCTATGCCCTGACTATCCCGGCCATGTTTGCCCTCCACATTCCCCTCACTTTGTTAGCCATTTCCGTTTATCCATTGATGCTGATGAGTGTTAATCTTTTCAGCGGCAAATTACGGGATTATCAACTGGAGGTGCAGGAAGAGTTATCCGCCCTGAGTGAACTGGTGCAAGAGGACATGAGTGGCATCAGTTTAATCAAAATTTATTCTCAGGAAGATAACGAACGGCAGGCTTTTCAGACAAGAAACCAAAAATTGCTCCAGGCGAACTTGAAGCTGGCCCGCATTAGAAATTTTCTCTTTCCCCTCATTGAAGGTCTGGCTTACCTGAGCTTGCTCATTTTGCTGGCCTTTGGCACAGGTTTAATTCAAGATGGCAGCATCACCATTGGGGATTTCATTGCCCTGATTATTTTAGTGGAACGGTTGGTATTTCCCACTGCTCTGCTGGGTTTTACCATCACCGCCTATCAACGGGGAGAAGTGAGCATTCAACGGGTGGAAGCTATTTTCCACACCACCCCGAAAATTTTAACTGTGCCCCAACCTTTACCCTTTAGTCCGGCTCGGGCAACGGGAAAAATTACTGCCCGGGGCCTGAGTTATTGCTACCCCGGCAGCGACCTACCGGCCCTGGAGAAGGTGGATTTCACTGTTTACCCCGGGGAAATGGTAGCCATTGTGGGGCCCATCGGTTCCGGTAAATCTACCCTGGTTAATGCCTTACCCCGTTTGCTAGATATTGCTCCTGGGCAGGTGTTCATTGATGACTACGACATCACCCAAATTGCCCTCAGCGATCTACGGTCGGCGATCGCCTTTGTGCCCCAGGACAGCTTTTTGTTCAGCACCACCATTGCCGAAAACATTGCCTACAGTGATCCGAGTCAAACCGACACGGCGATCGAGCAGGCGGCCCAACAGGCCCATTTAGACCAGGAAATTGCTAATTTTCCCCAGCATTACCAAACCCTAGTGGGGGAAAGGGGCATTACCCTATCCGGTGGGCAAAGACAACGGGCCGCTTTGGCTAGAGCTTTGATTCTCGATGCACCCCTGCTGGTGCTAGATGATGCCCTTTCCAGCGTGGATAACCAGACCGCTACCCGCATTTTGCATTATTTAGCCCGCCGCAACAACACAGTGCTATTTGTTTCCCACCAACTTTCTGCCGCCGCCCAGGCTGACCGCATTTTTGTCATGGACCATGGCCACATTGTCCAAACCGGCACCCATGAAGAACTACTGCAGGAGTCAGGACTTTATCAATCCCTTTGGCAACAACATGAGTTAGAAAAGGTTTTAAGTTGATTTCGTCCTCGCAATAACTCCTTTTACTGGAAAATTAGTTAAGTTTTAAGTCCATCTCCAACCCATGCGTGAACTGCTCTACTGTGAAGTCCCCACCCCTGCCACCGCCGAAGTTGTTGCTTGGCTCCAGGGAACTTGGTCGCCCTTAGTGGGGCAAAAGTTGCCCACTCAACAGGGTTTAAGACTCAGGGGATCCTCCGGCCAAAGCAGTGAACTATCGATCTTTGTTTGGTCTTTACAAAGAACCACCTATCTTAAATGTGTGCGTTGGGGTGACACCAGCTTCCCTCAAGAAACGGTGATCGCCAAGGAATTACGGCGGGCATTAGAACAAAAATTTCCCCCTACCTATCCGGCCCCACCGGCGATCGATCTAGAGCGGCAAAATATTTTCCAGGCATTGCAAGACCGATATCCTGAAACAGTTAAATTCTTCCAGAAATTTCCCCAGGGGGAATATGACCTCAAACGGGTTTACTGGTGGGAACAACGGTGGCGGGAAAATGTGGCCAATCCCCAAACACCCAAGCAAGTGATCAGTCAAACTCCTACAGCGAAGGCGTTAGACCCTGCAACCCCTGAGTTTGACCTAATTTACCTGGGCGGGGCCCTGGGCTCAGTCCATGCGGCGGTGATGGCTCAATTAGGTTATCGAGTCCTGCTCATTGAACGATTGCCCTTTGGCCGCATGAATCGGGAATGGAATATTTCTCGGGATGAATTTCAGCGGTTAATTGACTTAAATTTATTCACTCCAGAGGAATTTGAAAGCGTCATTGCTCGAGAATATCGAGACGGGTTTAATAAATTTTTTGACGCCTATAATCCCCCCCATCTCAAAGCCAATGTGCTCCACACTCCCACTGTGTTAAACATTGCCCTAGATTCGGCTAAATTTTTGGCAATTTGTGGAGAAAAACTCCAAGAAGCGGGAGGGACTATTTGGGACGAAACTGAATTTATAGACGCCACCATTGACCCGAAAAAAGTAGTAGTCCATTGTCTGAACCTGCAAAATAATCAAACACAACTAGCCCAAGCCAGATTGTTGGTGGATGCCATGGGCACCGCTTCCCCCATTGCTTGGCAACTAAATGGCGGTAAAACCTTTAACAGTGTGTGTCCCACCGTGGGGGCCGTGGTGGAAGGCATTGATCCGGTGGTTTGGGACAATGCCTATGGTGATGTGCTCAATTCCCATGGGGATATTTCCCGGGGTAGGCAATTAATTTGGGAATTGTTCCCCGGAGCAGGGGATGAAATGACCATTTATCTTTTCCATTACCATCAAGTTAACCCAAAAAATCCAGGCTCATTGTTGGAAATGTACGAAGACTTTTTCAGCATTTTGCCGGAGTATCGTCGCTGTAATCTAGAAAAGTTAACTTGGAAAAAAGCTACCTTCGGTTATATTCCTGGTCACTTTAGCACCAGCGCCCAGGACCGCACCATTGCCCTAGACCGATTAGTGGCGATCGGGGATGCCGCTTCCCTACAATCTCCGTTGGTATTTACTGGGTTTGGTTCTCTGGTAAGGAACCTAGCAAAATTGACAGACTTGTTGCACACGGCTTTGCAGTATGACCTGCTCCAAGCAAAGCAATTAAATCAAATTCGAGCCTACCAAAGTAATATTGCTGTGACTTGGATGTTTTCCAAGGGGATGATGGTGCCGACGGGCAAACAGTTGCCGCCCCAACAGGTTAACGCCATGCTCAATACTTTTTTTGGCCTATTGGCAGATTCTCCCCCCACGGTGGCGGAAACTTTCATTAAAGACCGCACCACTTGGTTGTTATTTTCCCGCTTAGCGCTAAAGGCGGCCCGTAAAAATCCCCAACTATTGTTTTGGATTTGGCAGATGGCTGGTACCAAGGATCTATTAAAATGGCTGTTAGTTTATTTTGACTTTTCCCGTCAGGCTTTGCTCAATGCTTTGTTCCGCTTTTGGTATCCCCGGTGGCTAATTAATTCCCGCACTTGGTTGGAAAAGCTTTCTCCCCAATTATGGTTTTCTCTGTTGTGTTTCGGTTATCAAATTCAACCAAAATTAGCTCAACAATCTAAGTAGATTAGTGTGACATTAAGGAAAAAATGTTTGCTCCAGCACATTCACCAGGGCAGACATTGCTGTTAATCTAATTATGGGAATGTGTCCAGCACCAAAGTTCTCAAAACGCTAGGCTAGGCCCATGGCGATCGCCTGAGAGAGTTGAATTGACAATGACCTTTGACCGACGGACATTTTTACGTAGCGGCATCGCCCTGGGGCTTGGTTCCTGGGCCTGGGGATGGTCCGGCAGAACTATGGGCCAATCCCTAGCATCTAACACGAATCAAAAGTGGGCCCTACTGTTGGCGGCGGGGCAGGGTGATGGATCTACCGGCGATCGCCGGGGATTGACGGGATGCACCACCGATAGGCAATTGTTAGGGGAAGTATTAAGGGGACGTTACGGCTTTGAAACTGCCAAAGTGGCCGGCCTAGACTCCCAGGCCATGACATTGCCAGCCCTGGAAACTTTGTTTGACAATCATCTGCGGCAACAGGTGCAAAAAGGCGATCCAGTGGTGGTGGCCTTTAGTGGTTACGGCAGTTATAATCCGCCAGCGGCCATGACCCCTAACCCCACCTGGGAGCAGGCTTTGCCCTATTTGGGGTTATTTTTAAGCGGAGAAAAGGAAAATAATCTTCTGCCCCTCACTACCCTAGTCAATTGGCTGCAATCCCTTAAAACCAAACAAATCTACCTTGTGCTCGACTGTGGCTTTAGCACTGGGTCCCAAGAGTTTGAGGGGAATTTGCGGGGTCGCAGTGGGGGCCGGGGAGGGCCGACGCCTCCGGAGGTCAATGTTAGTAATCCCCCAGCCAAAGCAAGCTTGGGCAATATCACCCTAATTAGCGCCACTGGCCCTGGACAAACTGCGGTGGAAGTTCAATTGGGCAAACAGTCAGCGGGACTATTCACCTTGGCCCTAACCCAAAGTCTTTGGGAAAACAACTCCGCCAGCGCGATGGCCAGCCTTTGGGACCATAGCCGCAATTTACTAGTTCCCCGTTTAGGCACAGAACAAATTCCCCAATGGCGATCGCCGAATAATTCTCCGGATTTCTTAGCTGCCACAACCCTAGCAATGGGGGGAGAGGGTATGGTAACGGGCTTAGTCGGCGGCAATTCTCTCCAAGGCCAAATTGTGGCCCTGGCTCCCTTGGTGCAAAAGCGGGCCCTGGTGCATTCCTGTTATTTAACGATTCCAGCCATGGGGGCGGAAAATAACCTTAACCCAACGGATAATCCCGACCGCCCGGATAATACCCTCTGGCAAGTGC
>NZ_JADEWJ010000246.1:0-6141 GCF_015207725.1 Synechocystis sp. LEGE 06083 | reverse complement strand
AGGTTACGGATGTGTCCTACCTGGCGGATTATTTTGTCATCTCCACTGGATTTTCCCGTACCCAGGTCCGGGCGATCGCCGACAATATTGAAAAGCAGGTGGAACTAGTCCACGGTCAACTGCCTACCCACACGGAAGGCAACAGTGAAAGCATTTGGGTGCTACAGGATTTTGGCGATGTTCTTGTCCATACCTTTATGCCAGAGGAACGGGAATTTTATAAGCTAGAAGCCTTTTGGGGCCATGCCCAGGAACAAACTTTAGCTGATATTGCCACGGCGATCGGCATTGCCTACAATCCCCCCACTTCTGCTTGAAGACTATTTTGACAACTTCGTGAAACCCTAAGTTTGGCGGCAGACTAGATAAAATTCCGCCGGCATTGGGTTACTAAGGAAGCACAGAGGGACTCCGCCAAAGGGTTCTGAGAAGTCCTCTGCATAACCATTCCTAGTCAGGATTTCAGCAATAAAAAGGTGACACTGCCCAGGCCGGCGATCGCCGTGTAAAGCCAACGGATCAACCGTGGCGTGGAAGCCATGGCCAGGATGGTTAGCAGAAATACGTCCAGAAAAACCCGACTGTAGTTGAGGTAATAATTCAAAATGTAAAAGCTGGCCACCAGTAACAGCCCGCCATAGAGCCAGCCGCCATAGGTCAGGGTGATATTGTCTCGACGCTGGGGCAGAGTGAGCCAAACTAACAGGGCCAGGGTAAACAGCAATAAAAACCAAAGGAAGGCTTCGTACAGATTGTTAGCGGTCAGCCCCGTTTGGATTAGGTTCTGAAATTTTTCCCCGATGCCCACCAATGGCCAACCAAAATTGCCGGTACCACTGCCCCCTGGTAACTGCCGCCCATGGATATAGCCCAACCAGAGAGTTAAGGGAAGCAAACTGAGTAGTAAGACCCCCATCGATCGCCATTGCCGTTTTTGCCCCAGGGTTAAAGCAATAGCCAGCCAGATAATTAGGGTCGTTTCCCTCGTTAATAATCCCAAAGTGAGGAGGAAGGGCACCAACCACCACTTTTTATTTTGATGGGGGGGAAATATTGCTTGGCAGACCACTGCCCCCAAACTAAAAATGCTGGCCAGTAGGTCCGCGGTGGAGAGAAATAACACCATCCACACCCCCGGAATTGCCAGCACGGCCAAGGCTCCCATGGTTTTCTGTTTTTGATCTTGAAAGTAAAACGCAGTTAACCCTGTACAAACGGCGATCGCCACAATGTTAATGAATACCAAAGCCCAGGGAATTAACACTGGATTGCCCAAACCGAGAACATAGCCCAGTAGAGGATAAAGAATGCGGCGGTAACGATAGCTGGGGTGATCCAAAGCGGCAATGGAGTCTGGATTATGCAAGCCCGGATCCAGGGCAATGGTCAAGAATTGCTGGCCGTCATAGCCCAATTCCCCTTGATAAATTAATGTTTCCGCCGGATTCAACAACGGGGACAGGGGCAACACCGACCCAATGCGGAAAAAGCCTGTAATCTGGCCGTCAAATTTAGCCCAATAAAAATAGCTCGCCACGGCGATCGCCAGCCCTAAGGCCACCAACATCGCTTGATAAATGTCTTTACGACCAATGTTTTGAGCAATCTTTTCCACGGCGATCGGGTTGGGATGGTAATAGCAACAGCCACAGTGAGTGAGTTTCCTCCTAGCTTTACAGAAGGAAAACCAAGGCCGATAGCCTCTGATGCTATGCTAGATCGAGTCTATTTTTAACAATATTTTTTAAGTTTCATGACTGTTTCGACCTCTGCTCCCACAGTTCGGATAGGCTCACGGAAAAGCCAGCTAGCCCTCGTGCAAACCTATTGGGTGCAGGAAGAATTGCAAAAGCACTTCCCCGATCGCCAATTCGATGTCGAAACCATGGAAACCCAGGGGGATAAAATCCTCGATGTGGCGCTAGCAAAAATTGGGGATAAGGGACTATTTACCCAAGAACTTGAAGACGGGATGTTGGGAAGAAGAACCGATTTGGCTGTTCACTCCCTCAAGGATTTGCCCACCAATTTACCAGCAGGCTTGATGCTCGGTTGCGTCACTAAACGGGTCAACCCTGCCGATGCTTTGGTTTTAAACGCCAAACACCAAGGCAAAGACCTGGCTTCCCTGCCGGAAGGGGCTGTGATTGGAACTTCTTCCCTCCGCCGTCTGGCCCAACTGCGCTACCACTTTCCCCATTTAACTTTTAAGGATGTGCGGGGCAACGTTAATACCCGTTTGGCTAAGTTAGATAGCAATGAGTACGATGCCATTATTTTGGCCGCCGCTGGTTTGGAACGGTTAGACATGGCCAATCGTATCGACCAACTCATTCCCCCGGAAATTTCTCTCCATGCGGTAGGTCAAGGGGCCTTGGGCATTGAGTGTCGGGACGGTGATCAGGAAATTCTCAGTCTGTTAAAAGTGTTGGAAGACGAAGATAGTCGAGATCGTTGTCTGGCCGAACGGGCCTTTTTACGTCAATTGGAAGGGGGTTGCCAAGTGCCCATTGGGGTTAATACCCATTTAGATGGCGACAATTTAACCCTTACTGGCATGGTGGCCAGTTTGGATGGCCAAAGGTTAATTAAAGATACCCTCAGTGCTCCTCGGAACGAAGCGGAAAAATTGGGTCAGGATCTTGCCTTCAAACTCCGGGAACAGGGCGCCGGGGAAATCCTAGCGGAAATTTTGGCCGAAGTGGGACGGGGATAGGCGATCTAGTTCTGGCTGGAGAGTGGGACTGTAAACTTGGAGGTACAAGGTTGCCCGTTGCTGATGGGGGAATGATGCCCTGACCTTTATTTATTAACGGTATTAACGGCAACAGCTTCGGTGACGAGATGCTCGTCTTTACTCCTCCCGGTCAAGCACCATGGTTAATTCTGATCGTCAAGAACGATTAGCCCAATTAAAAAGCCAATATCCCCAAAAGTTTGTCCCCACCGCTGAAATTTTTAGCCATCTTCATCGTGGCGATCGCCTATTTATCAGCACGGCCTGTGGGGAACCTCAATACTTGGTGCAGGAGTTGGTTAACTATGTGCAGGCCCATCCCAAATCCCTATTTGATGCGGAAGTGCTCCAGGTCTGGACCCTCGGTTTAGCGCCCTATACCGATAGCAAATTTGCCAAAAACTTCCGCCATAATTCCTTTTTCATTGGCCACCACACCCGTAGCGCCGTTAATGAAGGCCTAGCAGACTATACCCCCATTTTTCTTTCCCAAGTACCGGGATTATTTGAGCAGGGATTTGTGCCCATCGATGTGGCCCTAATTCAAACTTCCTATCCCGATGACCATGGCTACGTTAATTTGGGGGTGAGTGTGGATATTGTCAAAGCGGCAGTGGAGCAAGCGTCTTTGGTCATTGCCCAAATGAATAGCCAAGTGCCCAGAATCCATGGGGATGGGTTCATTGCCCTGGAAAAATTGGGCTATATCATTGCCCATGATGAACCGCTGTTGGAATACCAAATGGAGCGGGACAATATTCTCGCCGGCCGCATTGGCAAATATGTCGCCAGTTTGATTCAGGATGGGGATACGATTCAAGTGGGTTATGGCAGTATTCCCGACGCAGTGTTGAGTTATTTAAGCAACAAGAAAAATTTGGGGGTGCATACGGAATTAATTTCCGATGGGCTCGTACAACTGCTTAAAAGTGGAGCGGTAAATAATAGTCAAAAAACGAGAAATCGGGGTAAAGTGGTGGCAACTTTTTGCATGGGCAGTCGGGATACCTACGACTATTTGAACGATAATCCTGCGGTGGAATTTCGCACCGTTGATTACACCAATCATCCCATTACCATTGCCCACCACGACAATATGGTGGCCATCAATAGTGCCCTAGAAATTGATTTGACAGGACAGTCCACCGCCGAATCCCTGGGCAGTAATTTTTACAGTGGCATCGGTGGCCAGGCCGATTTCATGCGGGGAGCGGTCATGGCCAAGGGGGGGCGCACCATTTTAGCCCTGGAATCCACCGCCGAAAATGAAACTATCTCCCGCATTGTGCCTTTTCTCCGGGAAGGGGTGGGCATTACCCTCAATCGGGGGGACATTCATTACGTGGTCACGGAGTATGGCATTGCCTATCTCCACGGAAAAAATATTCGGGAACGGGCCATGCAGTTAACGGCGATCGCCCATCCCAAATTTCGCCCTTGGTTAATTGAGCAGGCGAAAAAGCATCATTTAATTTATGCTGACCAGGCTTTTATTACCGGACAACAGGGGGAATATCCTGAACATCTGGAAACCTATCGCACCACCCGCACCGGGCTGGAATTATGGCTTAGACCAGTGAAATTTAACGATGAACCTAACTTAAAAGATTTCTTTTATGCCCTTTCCGACGAAAGTTTGGTGCGACGTTTTATGTCTGTGCGCACTGATATGCCCCACCAAAGACTACAACAGTTTTCTGTGATTAACTACAACGAAGAAATAATTATCCTGGCGATCGTCAAGCAACAACATCAAGAGGTCATTGTCGGGGTTGGTCAGTATGCCCTTAACGAAGATAGCCACACAGCGGAAGTGGCCTTTGTTGTGCGGGATGACTACCACCAACAGGGCATTGGTACTTTATTGTTGAATTATTTGACCCAATTGGCCAAAAAACAAGGTCTACTCGGTTTTACCGCCGATGTTTTGCTGGAAAATCGGGCCATGTTGCGCCTATTCGAGAAAATGAATTTTCGCCTAGAACGATGTATGAGTGACGGGGTTTATGAATTAAAAATGTTTTTCAATTAGGAAATTTGCTCGTCATTGCAACTTCTTGCGGTTGACTTCGTCCCCATCGTCTCACTGCTAGCCAATCTTTTGATCTGATTAATCCTGAAGTCCACCATAAATTGGGCTAAACTCAATGGCAAAGTCATTTAGGAGTGAACAGAAATCGATGTTCTTTAATCTTTCTCTCAAAAGTATAAATATATTGACTGTGTTGGGTTTGATTACAACCCCCATGGTCATCTTTGCTCCCCCTAGTTATAGTCAGGAGAGACAAATCATCACAGCGGAGCAACGGCAGGAACTTATTGCTACATCCGAGCAGATTTTAAGCCTAATTAACGCAGGCCAGTACGCCGCCGCCCTGGATTATCTGGTGCCAGAGAGTAAGGATTACATTACACCCGAACAGATCAAGGCCATCTGGGAAAATGAAATCATCGCCAAGGATGGCGCTTTTGAAGAAGTTGTCACAGCCAAAGTAATCGATGTTGTCAATGCTGACATTGTCATCCTCAATGCTAGATTTGCTAACATCAGTGAAAATATTCAGTTTATTTATAATAAAGAACAGCAATTAATTGGTTTTGGTGTTCCAAGCAAACAGAGCATTGATGCCATCGTTACATCTTTTATTAATAACTTAGCTACGGGGGAATACGGCCTAGCTCGTAGGTATTTTAGTCCCCTGTTTAAAACAGAAATTTTTCCAGCTAAACTTGAAGAAGAATGGCAAATTGAGTTAAATCAATATGGTAAATTTAAGGGTATTAAAGATATTGTTGTCCGCCCAGGGGTAACATTAAGTGAGCCAGACTTGGCCATTGTTACCCTCGAATTTGAGCAGAGTACCAACGATTACTTTATTTTATTTGATAATCAAACTGCCATTATCAACATAGATTTTGTTACCGATTAATTTACCAAGGTGTAGATGAAGCTTCCCCCTAGGAGACCTATTCAATGCAGTGATGGGCAGCCTAGGGGAGACCGTTGTCAGCTCCGCACCCAGTTTATTAAATTAAAAATGTTGGTTAATTTTCCTCAAGAATGTATTTGAAAATTTCATCTAATTCTCCAAGCTTTGGAGAAAAATAGATACGAATATTGTCTTATTGTCAGACTTTTAGGGGACAAACTAAAACTTTCTAAGTAAGCTCAGGTCCCACTTGATAACAGGGAAAATTTTTCGAGAAGTGTGACTTTTTACACTGGGGCTTTAGGGTTAATTTTATCAGTCCGCTGGTCTCACTCCATAGCTCATACCCCTCTTCCATCAATCTAGGCAGATGAATGGCAGAATATGTCCCATGAATTGACCAAATATCTTAATCGATCTAGCTCATTAACTTTATTAAAAAGCTTGGTCAACTCATCTAAAACATGGGTAAAT
>NZ_JADEWJ010000245.1:0-6148 GCF_015207725.1 Synechocystis sp. LEGE 06083 | reverse complement strand
GTTTAACGATTATCGTTTCCCATCCAAAATACCGGAGTTCCTCGCTATGGGAAAACCTGTTATACTTCCTAGGACAAATATTGCCAACCATCTTACTCACCTTGTCAACTCCTTTATTTTGTCAGATGTTAATTGCTATTCCCTAGTTGAGACCATTGATTTTTTGATGGATAATCCAGAGATTCGTTCAAAAATAATTCAAGGTGGCCTTGAATATGCTAAAAATCATCTAGACTGGGGTAAAAATTCCGAGAAACTACTAGAGTTTTATGACTCTGTCATCTCTGTGTCCTGTAGTGGCGATGAAAAACATAAACTAAATCAAAGATTCAAATTGTTAATTGATGACTATCAACAAGCGAATACTGTGAAACTAAATTTACTAAACGAAAATCTGAATAACAAAAATCAGTATATACAAAATCAAGAATATCAAATCAGTGAACTTCTGTCATCTAAACAACTCCTGGAATCAGAGATAAACGCTATGCGTAGTAGTAAGTTTTGGAAGCTAAGGGAATTATGGTTTGGTATTAAGGAAAAACTTCTCTAAACTGTCTAATGTCAGTTTAATTTCTCAAAACTGCTATTATTTCCCCAACAAACGACACTTTTTGTATCACTCTATGAATAGTCAAAAAAGCTCGAATGATTTAAATAACAAAGTACATGTTTTTACTAGCTGTACGAGTTGCTATATCCCCAAGGCAAGGGTGCTAGCTGAATCAGTCAAAAAATTCCATGATTCAATTACATTTCATTTAGTTTTGTCTGATAAATTACCTGATTTTTTTGATTTACAAGATGAATATTTTGATTCGGTAATTTTTATAGAAAGCCTTGATATAGATAATTTTCCTCAATGGACTTTTAAGCATTCAGTAGTAGAAATGTGTACAGCAGTAAAACCATTGGCCTTCCGTAAAATTTTCTCGACTTATAGTGAGTGTCAAAAGATTATATTTTTGGATCCTGACACAGCTATTTTTTCTAGCTTAGATGGCTTATTAGATCATCTGGAAGAAAACAGTATCTTGCTGACACCTCATCAACTTGAGCCAGAGAAAACAGAGGAGAAAATTAGGGATAATGAGCTAGCTATTCTTAGACACGGGATCTTCAACCTTGGTTTTATTGGTGTTAAAGCTAGTCCAGAAGGTCATAAATTTATAGATTGGTGGTCTGACAGATGCCTTAATTTATGCTTTATTGATCCGGCCAATGGTATTTACACCGACCAGCGTTGGATAGACCTTGTCCCATCTTACTTTGAAGACTTTTATGTTATTCGAGATCCGGGATGTAATGTCGCTAACTGGAATTTAAGTAATCGAGTTTTAACAGGTGATGTTAACACTGAAATTTTTGTTAACCAGTCCCCTTTAGTTTTTTATCATTTTTCTAGTTCCCAGAGCATTATGTCGGATAAGCACGATGTCGTTAATGATGTTTCGGGCTCATTATTACAATGGTATCAAAAAAAATATATAGATATGGAAAGTCTAAAATATGGCAATCTAGAGTCCTTTTATAATTTCTTTGACAACGGCGAATCAATTTCTAACCAGGCGAGAATTTTGTACCGTTACAGCAAAAAACTACAAGAACTTTTCCCAAATCCCTATGACACTAAAACCCAAAAGCGTTCATTTTTTGAATGGTTGCAACTCAACAATTCTATCCAGCACGACATAGGCAGTCTATACCTTGGCGATTTAGAGCATGTAAACCATCACGAAAAAATCTCTGCCCTAAGTAAAAATATTGATTTGCTAAGGGGGGAAATTAATATCGTTACAGCCGAGATGGCTGCCATGGAATCCAGTAAATTTTGGAAACTGCGCACTGCATGGTTTGCCCTCAAAAGTATCTTCAAAGGAGAATAAGCTCAAGTTTTAGGTAGGCTAACTGCTCACTCTCTCGTTCATCCCAACCATTAACAGCCATTGGAATTTATGTAAGTCATTAAACAAAACCCTCATTTTCAGAGGGTTTTAGAGATAATTTCTAAAGTAAAAATCAAGAAGTAATACGGGAAAGCATAATACGAATGAGGGCGCCGTAAATCATGGCTTCACTGATTTCGGTATAAAGTTCATAATCCTTGCTCAATCTTCGATAGTAATTTAAGCAACCAAAAATACGCTCTACCACCCAACACTTGGCTAAAACTTCAAATTCTTTGGAGGAACGCTTGACGACCTCGAGCCGTACTGATTCTCCACACACTTGCCTTATTGCCCGAGCAAAATTTTCCCCGCAATAGCCCTGGTCTAGGTAAATCACTTCCAGTGAGGATAAATGCTGACGCAACTCATCAAAAATCACTACCGCTCCTAAGCGCTCTGAAGCATTAGCTTCCGTTACTAATAATCCTAAAATAAAGCCCTGGGAATCCACTACGATGTGCCGTTTACGTCCTTTAACTTTCTTGCCACCGTCAAAACCATAGACTTCCCCCTTTTTTCCGTTGTTTTAACGGATTGGGAGTCAGCCATTGCCACACTGGAGTCGGGAACTCTTCCCGTCTTTTCTCTCGCTTCTTTACGTAATTCATCATAAATTCTTTGCCAGATACCCTTCCTTTGCCACTTGTGAAAATATTTATACACTGTCTGATGGAGCGGAAAATCATGGGGGAGCATCTCCCACTGGCATCCTGTGCGCTGTACATAGAAGATAGCATTGATAATTTCTCGCAGGTATACCTCTCTGGGACACCCAAATCCCTTATATGCCAGTAGCTTGGGCTCGATTATCTCCCACTCTTCATCACTCATCTCACTCGCATATGGCTTACGTTTCATATTGGCTACATTGGGTAAACTACTCATCCACAACACTCAATTTTTACCACTCCACCATAAAAACTAAATTTCATCTCTCCCCTCTTTTTTATATTTTCTTTAGACATGACTTCTTACGAATCAGTTTTTGAATGTATTTATTCAATCCAATCCTGCGGGTTTGACAAAAATATCAAAGAAAGTGCTGGTTGCCCTCATATCAAAGATCCTTAAAAATTTCATTAACGGTTAACGCTAACTGGGGAAACGTGGGGGACTGAATTGCCATTGATTCTTTAAAATCACCCACTTCTTGATAGCAACCCGAAGCCAATTCTAAAACCAAAACTGATTGCGTTTGGGGATCAACAATCCAATATTCAGGAATGCTACAGGCTTGATATTGTTGACGCTTGGCAATGTAGTCCCGCTCCCGTTGCAATTCCCCCGGACTGACAACTTCCACCACCAATAAAGGCGGTAACATCGATAACCGAACCGTATTGCGTTTAGCTAATTGAGCAATATGCTCTTCTCGAATAATAGTTAAATCAGGAAAGCGGTTTTTGGGCTCACCATGAACTTCTAGTTCTAAACCGTGTCCCCGCACCCGATCCGTGCCCAACATTAAGGCAAAAACAAGAAATAAACGATTGGCAATTTGAAAATTCAAACCCGATTCCGTCGGCACAGCAATTAATTCCCCATTGAATAATTCATAGAGTTGATCGGTATCGTCTTCGTACGCAAGATACTCGTCAAAGCTTTTAAAGCGGGGTTGGAGCGCTAACATAGGCTGACCGTTTTCAGAAATAATTAGGCTTTTATTCTAACGATTTAGCGATTTTATGGCGATCGCCAGTCCTATCAAGCATATTCCCCGCGCAACCAATGGGAAGAACATTCTCATACAAACCATAGTTTGAATTTCCCCGGCAAAAGTCAGGGCGACGGTTTTGTATTGCGGACTTTTTTGCCTCAAAAGAATCAAGGATTATCGATGTTTTTCCTTTGCAAGCGACGACGGTGGGACAAATAGCGACGGAATATGCCAGGAAACTATTTGCCGGAGATAATTACACCGATTACTTCTACTTCCATGGCATGGCAGTGCAAATGGCGGAAGGTTTAGCCGAGTGGACCCACCAACGAGTACGGCGGGAATTGAGATTTGGTGATTTAGATCCCGACAATATCCGCGATATTCTGCAACAACGTTACCAAGGCTCCCGTTATAGTTTTGGTTATCCCGCTTGCCCCAATATGCAGGATCAATACACCCAGTTAGATTTACTCCAAACCGACCGGATTGGCCTGTTTATGGATGAAAGTGAACAGGTTTATCCAGAACAATCGACAACGGCGATTATTGCCTACCACCCCACTGCCAAATATTTTAGTATTTAGACTTAAGGCACTCAAGATGTCAGAAGTTTACCAACTTCAAAGAGTTTCCCTTGATTCCGACATTTGTTATAGGCAACCCTTTGTTTGACGATTATGCTATCTGGTTCAGAGGGTGTTTTAACAGCCCCCTTACCTCCCAAGTTTGGGGACTCCCAGTATTGCCAGAGCTTTAGTTAGGAGATTTAGGAGGCGAACTAAAACCTTCCAAACAGGCTCTTAGTTACGTATTACTAAAATCAGCAGAGATAGTCCAGTTGATAAGAAAATAAACCCCAAAATAATGGGAACAGCAGTTCCAAAATTAACGCCCGGTTTTAAGATAGCTAAACTGGGTTCTGTTGGTTTGTAAAATACATCAATGGCACTGCCAATTGGATATTTATTTTTTTCGGCGATCGCCTTACTTCTTTCATTAAAGCGTTTACTGGCGGTCGAACCGTCACCAAGGGAATAGCGATCGCCGGTGTAGGCATTGCCATCCACTTGGTAGTCATAGGTAATCGTCAAATGATGAGTTTCCACCCTGGTGCTGCCATTACGATCAACTTCTCTGATAATTTGCACAGATTTAATCTCGCCCGCTACAACTGGCCATTTTTTGGCAGCTAGGGCCTCCTGTACAAAATTGACACCGAAGATAATCATTACCGCTCCACCGACTGTTAAAAGTCCGGCGAAACCAACTCCTAGCCCATATTGCCACGGTGGCATTGTTTGTTTTGTCATACCAAAGTTTATTTATAACAGGCGATCGCCTCATTGGGTTTGTTGAGATCATCCGCAACCTTAGGAAAATGAGGGCATAAGGGAGCATTGGGGATGTTAAAAACCCTATTATCACTTTTTTATAAAAACGGCTGGGGAAAATAGCGCCCCCCGTAGGAAATATCTCGGCGATCGCCGTTATCTCAAAGATTCTTAAAAATTTCATTAACGGTTAACGCTAACTGGGGAAAAGTTGGGGACTGAATTGCCATTGTCTCTTTAAAATTGCCAACTTCCTGATAGCAATCCGAAACCAATTCTAAAACCAAAACTGTTTGCGTTTGGGGATTAACAATCCAATATTCAGGAATGCTACAGGCTTGATATTGTTGACGCTTCGCAATGTAGTCCCGCTCCCGTTGCAATTCCCCCGGACTGACAACTTCCACCACCAATAAGGGCGGTAACATCGATAACCGAATCGTATTGCGTTTAGCTAATTGGGCAATATGCTCTTCTCGAATAATCGTTAAATCAGGAAAACGGTTTTTGGGCTCACCATGAACCTCTAGTTCTAAACCGTGTCCCCGTACCTGTCGATAACCGACAATTTCGGCAAATTTGAGCAGTAAAAATGTGGCAATTTGAAAATTTAATCCTGACTCCGTTGGCACAGCAATTAATTCCCCATTGAATAATTCATAGAGTTGCTCAGTATCATCTTCATATGCAAGATACTCGTCAAAGCTTTTAAAGCGGGGTTGGAGCGCTAACATATGCCACCGTTTCCAGAAATAATTAGGCTTTTATTCTAGCAATTTAGCGATTTTATGGCGATCGCCAAATCTGATTTTCTCCCGCAAAAGTCAGGGTGACGGCTTTGTATTACGGACTTCTTTGCTTCAAAAGAATCAGGGATTACCGATGCTTTCCTTTACAGGCGGTGACGGTGGGGGAAATGGCAGCGGAATATGGGAGAGAACTACTTACTGGCGATAATTACACCGATTGTCTCTACCCAAAATAATTCGACCACAACGACCATTCCCTACCATCCCACCGCCAAATATTTCAGTGCCTAATCTACTCCCCAGTAATGGCCAATCCTTCCACCCAAACCCGGGGACAGACTCCCCCTGGGGTAACTTCCGGTTCCGGTTCTAAGTAAACAATAGTTTTTAAAACTTCTAAGAAGTCCCCTGCCACCGTGGCCGCATCAATGCTTTGCTTTTCCCCCTTATTCACTAACC
>NZ_JADEWJ010000244.1:0-6216 GCF_015207725.1 Synechocystis sp. LEGE 06083 | reverse complement strand
GGTAATTGACTAACTAGCACCTTATCAATGCGGATACCGTCCATATCCACCACTTCCACCCGTAGGGTATCGGAAACAAAATGTTCCCCTGATTGGGGAATTTTACCCAGGCTTTCAATCACAAAGCCCCCTAGGGTATGGTAATGCCCTTCCTCTTCATTGGAGAGGGTTTCAATGTCGAAAATTTCCTTAAATTCGTCAATGGGCAGTAGGCCGTCGAGCAGGTAGGAACCATCTTCCCGTTGAATGATTTGGGGCTCTTGAATTTCGTCGTCATTGGGAATGCTGCCCACGATCGCCTCGATCAGGTCATTGAGGGTGACCAATCCTTCGATACCGCCATATTCATCCGTAATTAGGGCCAGGTGGATACCGGAAGCCCGGAACATTTCCAAAACGTTGAGGGAACGGGTATTTTCCGCCACAAATAAGGGAGGCTGAACAATTTCTTCCAGGTTAATTTTTTGCCCAGACCATTGGCTATTGAGAATATCCTTTACCCGCACAAATCCTAAACATTCGTCCAGGCTATCCCTACCCACCGGAAAGCGAGAATAGGGAGTATCGAGGATTTCCTGTTGATTTTCTTCCCAATCTGACTCCACATCTAACCAGGCGATCGCCGTGCGGGGAGTCATCAAAGTTTTAACGGGGCGGTCCCCCAAACGAAAAACCCTTTCCACCATTTCCTGTTCCGCTTCGTCAATCATGCCGGCCTGGGCACCTTGTTCGATCATGACCCGAATTTCTTCCTCCGTAATCGGGCTAACTTCTCTACTAGTGATGCCAAATAGCCGCAATACCGCATCAGTGGAAAGCCCCAAAAGATATACGAAGGGGGCGGTGAGCTTAGCCACCAAATGCATCGCTGGCGCCACGCCACAGGCAATTTGTTCGGGATGACTGAGGGCAATGCGCTTGGGCACCAATTCCCCCACCACCAGGGATAGATAGGTAATAAAACTCACCAACAGAAAAATGCTGAGGGGACTGGCGTAGGGAGCTAGTAGGGGAATATTGTTGAGAAAATCCGCCAGCCGCAGGGCCACCGTTGCGCCCCCCACCGCACCACTCAAAATGCCAATCAGGGTAATGCCAATCTGCACCGCCGACAAAAAATTATTGGGGGCTGTGGCCAGCTTCAGTGCCAGCTTTGCTTTGCGATTACCCCGCTTTGCCAACTGTTCCAAACGAATCTTACGAGCTGAGACGATGGCAATTTCCGAGCCGGAAAAAACTCCATTTAACACCACCAAAACGAAGATGAAAAAAAGTTCCAGCTCAACAGAAGAGGAAAACATTCAATTTTTAGGGATATGAATCCGGTAGGCCGGGGATAAAGTCGGTGGGGAGTGGCTAACGACAACCATCAATCATAGAAGAAAACATCCCGACTGTCTGTGCTCTGGAGCCAGTTTGTCCCCAGGGGAAGGCCCAGGATCCTTGACCCCGTTGGGCAAGCTCTGTTCCCATGGCTATCTGCGGCGGTGGGAACAGGGCCCCTGACAATTTACGCCCCGAAAAATTCTGGCCCCAAAAAATAGGTTAGAATGGTAAACGCGAAATTTTCCCCAATCTATTTTTAGTTAGTATGATTAAACTCCGCCTGAAACGCTTTGGCAAAAAACGTGAAGTGAGCTATCGGATCGTCGCCATGCACAGCACCAGCCGTCGGGATGGCCGCCCCCTGGAAGAATTAGGTTTCTACAATCCCCGCACCGATGAAACTCGTCTTGACGTACCGGCGATCGTCAAAAGATTGAAAGAAGGGGCCCAACCCACCGAAACCGTCCGCTCCATTTTGACCAAAGCCCAGGTTTTTGAACAGCTAAAAGCTTAGTGCCGGTTTTTTCCGTGGTGTTTACCAACGTTTGCCCCCTGTGACTACCCTAAACTACGTTGAATTGGTCAAGTTTCTTGTCCGCCCCTTTTTGGAAAAGCCCGATGACCTGAAGGTGGACTGTGAGGTGTTTCGACAAAATAGCCGGGTTTGGATTCGGTTAGCCCTAGGGGACGAAGACCGGGCAAGACTCATCGGCCGGGGGGGACGGAGTTTGCAAACCATTCGCACCCTGCTCACCACTGCCGCCGACCAGGTGCAACAGTCGGCCTTCCTAGAAATATACGCCACCGATTCCATTGGGAAATCAACCCCCCTGCGCCGCCGTCGCTCCTCTGCTGGTCCTGCCCCTGTACGTCGTTCCCGCAGTCGGGGAGAGTCCGTTAACCGCTACTAGGGGAGACTAGTTTTTCTTGATAAAACATGCCCTGGAAATTTTTCTAATTTGTCCTTAGGCAAAGCTATTTGTTTGTAATTTTTTTTATATTATGGCCCCATGGCACCGGCCCGCTTTCATTTCTCCCTGGCAGGAAAGGAAGGGGTCGTTGTTTTTGTATCTATATTGTCTATTTTAAAAAATTATCTTGCGTATGATTGGGGGGTCTGTAAATTCTGAAATAGAGATTTCGTCCATGACTGGAAACGCCGCCCGCACCCAATCAATTAACAAGATCGTTAACCGACCTACGGCTCCCTGCAAAACTGTACCTCGGCTGGAAGACATGTGGGCCGAGAACGTTTTCAATCTAACCAAGATGCAGGCGAGCCTCCCTAAGAACGTCTTCAAATCCATCAAAAATACCATTGTGACGGGGGAAAAGCTGGATCCCACGATCGCCGATGCGGTGGCCACGGCCATGCGGGATTGGGCTATGGGCAAAGGGGCTTTATATTACGCCCACGTTTTCTACCCCATGACTAACCTCTCGGCGGAAAAGCATGATGGCTTTATTTCCGTGCAAGGGGATGGCAATGTTATCTCGGAGTTTTCCGGCAAAGTTTTGGTGCAGGGGGAACCGGACGGATCTTCTTTCCCCAACGGTGGCATTCGGGATACCTTCGAAGCTAGGGGCTACACGGGATGGGATGTAACTAGTCCCGCCTACATTATGGAAACAGATAATGGTTCTACCCTCTGTATTCCTACGGTATTTGTTTCCTGGACCGGGGAAGCATTGGACAAAAAAGTGCCTTTGTTGCGTTCCATTGCCGCCATGGATAAAGCGGCCAATAAGGTGCTCAAACTTTTAGGCAACGAAAATATAGCCCACGTCAATTCCAGTTGTGGGGCGGAGCAGGAATATTTCCTCGTTGATGCCAATTTTGCTAGCCAACGTCCCGATTTACTCTTAGCCGGTCGGACCTTATTTGGCAAAGCCCCCGCCAAGGGTCAAGAATTTGACGACCACTATTTTGGCGCCATTCCCGAACGGGTACAGGTATTTATGCAGGACGTGGAGGAAACCCTTTATAAATTGGGCATTCCCGCCAAAACCCGCCATAACGAAGTTGCCCCTGGTCAGTTTGAGATTGCGCCCTTTTTTGAAGCGGCTAACGTAGCCAGTGACCACCAACAGTTATTAATGACGGTGTTGAAAAATACCGCCAAAAAACACGGCTTTGTCTGTCTATTGCACGAAAAGCCCTTTGCTGGCATCAATGGTTCCGGTAAGCACGTCAACTGGTCTGTGGGCAACTCCACCCAGGGGAATTTGCTCGATCCCGGCGATTCTCCCCATGACAATGCCCAGTTTCTGGTCTTTTGCGGTGCCGTAATCCGGGGTGTCCATAAGTATGGCCCTCTAATGCGGGCGGCGATCGCCACGGCTAGTAATGACCACCGTTTGGGGGCCAACGAAGCACCTCCGGCCATCATATCCGTTTACCTGGGCACCCAGTTGGAAGAGGTTTTTGAACAAATCAAAACCGGCAGTGTGAAAGACTCCAAGAAAAAAGGCGTGATGGACCTGGGGGTTGATGTATTGCCCGACTTGACCAAAGATGCCGGCGATCGGAACCGGACTTCTCCCTTTGCTTTCACTGGCAACCGCTTTGAATTTCGGGCGGTGGGTTCTAGCCAGTCCGTTTCTGGCCCGCTGATTGTGCTCAACACCATGTTGGCGGAGTCCCTGACCTGGGTTGGCGATCGCCTGGAGGCCGAATTGGGCAAGGGATTGGAATTGGAGACCGCTATCTTGACGGTACTCAAGGAAATTATGGAAAGCCATGGCCAGGTGATTTTTGGTGGCAATGGTTATTCCGAAGAATGGCATAAAATGGCTGTGGAAGAACGGGGTCTGGCTAACCTCCGCACCACCGCCGATGCCCTACCAGTGCTCAAGGAAAAATACATCGAGGAGTTGTTTGAAAAAACCGGTGTGTTGACCCCAGTGGAATTGGAAAGCCGCTTTGAGGTCTATGCCGAGCAATACATTAAGTCCATCGACGTAGAAGTAAAACTCGTCATCAGCATCGCCAAAACCTTGATTTACCCCGCGGCGATCGAATACCTGTCGAAGCTTTCTGGCACCATCGCTAGCCTGGGCAGCATGGGTATTGAACTGGATAAAAGCAGTGCTAAAACCATTGCCGAATTAGCCAACAAAATGATCTCCACCGTTGATAAATTAAGCAGTGCCTATGAAAAACATGGCTTTGCTTCAACGGAGGAAGAAATGCAATACTATGCCCAAACCCTACGTCCTTTAATGGATGAAGTTCGGGTTTATGCCGACGGCATTGAGGCAGAAGTTGCAGATAGTTACTGGCCCCTGCCCACCTACCAGGAAATGTTGTTTATTAAATAGTCAAATCTCGATTAAACAACTTGGGGTTGCCGGTACTGATCAATAGATCAATAGCCGGTCGCAACCCGAATACTTGTGGAGATACGGCCCCGACGGCGATTATGTTTTTTTCGTTGTGGGTCGTTTTTTCTAGGGGGGTTTTTCTAGCCAAAGTTGGGTATAGGCTGATTTGGGGTTAAAGATTGCACCAACTTTCTAGCAATCAACGTGCTGTGGGCTTCATCAGAGGAATTAAGTCCGATGGTGGTGGCCACTACCATGGCTAAGGATTGGGACGGCAGGGCGGCGAGAAATAAATTATAGCCACCAAAGTGTGGATTTTGTACCAACCAACCATTGGCGTAAACAATGCCCAGACCATAGTAGAGGTCGGCCCTATTTGTGCCCAAACCCACAGTGGTGGGGGCAATTTGAGCTTGAATGCCTTGGGGGGATAGCAAGGAACCTTTGGCGATCGCCAAGGCTAGCATACCGAGATCTCCTAGAGTCGAAATCATCATCCCAGAGAAGGAAGTCCAGGAAGGGTTCCAGTAGGTGGAGTCTTCAAAAACGTCCCGATCTTGACTAAAAGCGTGTAAGACCGGCGGCGGAATTTCACTGCTATGGGGATAACTACTGTGCCCCAAACCCAGGGGCGCAAAAATTTCCTGCTCCAGTAATTTATCCATGGGTTGCCCCGTGATCCTTTGGAGCAATTCCCCCAAAACAACAAAATTTGTGTGGGAATAATTCCAGCTTTCCCCCGGTTCGTACAGGAGGGGAGTGGCAAAGGCAATGTCTAGCAATTCCTGGGTTTGCCACTGACGGAAAGGATTGTAATTGTTGGCGTCGATGAAAGTCTGGTCCTGCTCAAAGTCTGGATAGCCGGAGGTGGAATTGGCTAATTGTTGGAGGGTAACTGTTTCTGCCCTTGGTAATTCTGGCCACCAACGGGCCACCGAATCATCTAAATTGACCAGTCCCCGGTCCACCAATCTCAATAGCACCAAGCAAATGCAAGTTATGGTAACTCCCCCAGCCCGGAGATGCATAGCAGTGGTAGCAGGCACATTAGTTTGGGAATTACCGATCGCCGTGGAGATGATTGTTTTTTCTCCCTGCCAAATACCGCATAACAAAGCAGAAAGGCCATATTCTTGCTTTGATTCTGCCAATATAGCCAGAATTTCCGCCGCTGGACCTAATGTAGTCCCCCCATTGTCGGCGATCGCCGGAGAGGCCAAACTTTTGCGGCTCCCGAACCAAGCGGAGGCAGCTAATAGGGCCAACAGGCGGCGACGTTTAAGATTAAAGTCCATACATAAGCCCCACCTAGGCGAGGAAAAATTTCCCAAAAGCTAGTCAGAGTATAGCTAAATCAGTTAAACAGCGGCGGGTTAACTGCAGGCGGGCTGGGCCATCATTTTCAGCGTGAATATCAATATTGGTGGCAAAAAAGTAAACATTGTCTTCTTTTTCTACATAACCGACATACCAACCAATGTTAGGCCGGGAATAATCACCAAAACCAAACCAACCAGTCTTAGCCCGGATGATATATTCTGGAGTTTTTTCTGTGATCATAATATC
>NZ_JADEWJ010000243.1:0-6237 GCF_015207725.1 Synechocystis sp. LEGE 06083 | reverse complement strand
GCGGGTTAGTAGATGTGTCGGTAGCATTACCTGGAACTGCGGTAGCCGGAGATAGCCTGACGATTAGCGATGGCACCACTCCCCAAACCATCGTCTTAACCACCGCCCAAATCAGTGCCGGAGTAGTAACCACCCAGGTAGCAGTACCCGCCGAAGGTGCCACTTTAACGGTAAGTGCATTCATAACGGATAATGCTGGGAACCAAGGTCCTGATGGCAGCGATAGTGCCGTATTAGATACCATCGCCCCCGGAGCACCCACCGTAACGATTACGGAAGATGCCAATAATGACGGCTTCATCAATGGTGCTGAGCTGAGCGGGTTAGTAGATGTATCGGTAGCATTACCTGGAACTGCGGTAGCCGGAGATAGCCTGACGATTAGCGATGGCACCACTCCCCAAACCATCGTCTTAACCGCCGCCCAAATCAGTGCCGGAGTAGTAACCACCCAGGTAGCAGTACCCGCCGAAGGTGCCACTTTAACGGTGACCGCCTTTGTCACAGATATTGCCGGTAATCAAGGTACCAGTAGCAGTGATAGTGCCGTATTAGATACCATCGCCCCCGGAGCACCCACCGTAACGATCGCCGAAGATGCCAACAACGATGGAACTATCAGTGCTGGGGAATTGAATGGATTAGTAGATGTATCGATGGCCTTGCCCACTGGGCTAGTTGCCGGGGACACTCTGACCATTAGCGATGGCACCACTCCCCAGACCATTGTCCTCACCACCGCCCAAATCACCGCCGGAGTAGTAACCACCCTGGTAGCAGTACCCGCCGAAGGTACCACTTTAACGGTGAGTGCATTCATAACGGATAATGCTGGGAACCAAGGTCCTGATGGCAGCGATAGTGCCGTATTAAACACCACAGCCCCTAATGCCGGCCCCCTGGACATCAGTGACGCAACCGATACCGGCGCCGATGACTTGTTGAGCAGTAATGGCAACCCCGAACTGACTTTCACTGGTGAGCCAGGATTAGAGATTGGGTTGCTTGGGCCTGATGGTAACCCCGTTGACCCCGATGGCTATAAAGTGGTGGAAACCCCCGGTGCTAACCCTGGTGACCCTTCCACCTACACAATCAAATTAATTGACGCTGACCCATCTGACCCGGATAGCGATCCGTTTGGAGACTTCTTCAATGGCTCCCCCACAGGTAATGGGGCCAACACTGGGGATGGAACCTACACCATTACAGCAACGGATAATGCAGGCAATACCAACGATGTAGGTCAATTTGAAATTGATACGACTTCTCCCGGTACTCCCAACAATGGCAATTCTCCTTTCAGTCCCCTGGACATCAGTGACGCAACTGATACCGGTGCCGATGACTTGTTGAGCAGTAATGGCAACCCCGAACTGACTTTCACTGGTGAGCCAGGATTAGAGATTGGGTTGCTTGGGCCTGACGGTAACCCCGTTGATCCCGATGCCTATGAAGTGGTGGAAACCCCCGGTGCTAACCCTGGTGACCCTTCCACCTACACAATCAAATTAATTGACGCTGACCCATCTGACCCAGATAGTGATCCGTTTGGAGACTTCTTCAATGGTTCCTCCACAGGTAATGGGGCCAACACTGGGGATGGAACCTACACCATTACAGCAACGGATAATGCAGGCAATACCAACGATGTAGGTCAATTTGAAATTAAGACTAGTTCTCTAATTTCTATCAACGATGATCGGGGTACCGTTGTTATTGGCGATCTGGGTTTTGGCTCCATCAATGTCGATGTCTTAGCCAACGATCAGGGCTTGGGCATTCAGATCACCAGCCTGACCCAACCCCTTAAAGGCACGGCGGTGCTGCGGGATAATGGCACCCCCAACAACTTCAGTGACGATTTCTTGACCTATCACATCCATGAAGAGTTATTGGATTTACGCTCAGCCATAGGGCCTGTGCGGATAGAAATCAGTGATATTTTCAGTAATGCTAGCTATAAAAATTCCGTCGGCTTTTATCAAGTTCTCGATCATTTTGGCACCATCCTTGATCCAGCTTCGGGGCGACTTTTAACCCCAGCGGACCCGGAATACAGAAATGTGGCCCTGGCCAGCGCCATTCCCGGGCTACAAATCAGTAAAGATAATCCAGTTCAATCCATTGAACTGCCTGGAGGCGACATCTATGCTCCGTTCCTAACGTCTGACCAGGGTAACGGGCAAGTGAATCACTTCTTTGCCCTCATTGATGCCAATCCGGGTCAAGTGGACTATGTTCGTTTTGCTAATAACGTCTATAGCTTTGAAGATACGACTTTTGGTGACCGGGATTTCAATGATCTGCGATTTGCGGTCAATATTTTGCCCCAGGGAGGTTTCGTTCCCCCAGCCATTGGCCTCACCGCTAACGCGGGAGTTTTCACTGCTAATGGGCTAGTCGATCAGTTTACCTACACCATCACCGATGTTAATGGGGATAATCGGACGGCTAGCGTTGCCATTGACAATCAGGAACATCTCAAATTCACCATGGTGGAAGTGGATGGAGATTTCAAAAATGAGGTAGCTATTTTCAGGGTGGACGATCGCCAGGGAACTATCAATGGCATTGCCCCAGGACAAGCAGGCTATCTGGAAGCGGCACTACAAAATAGTCAGGTAGTGTTCACTGGCATCAGTGGACAGACTCAGCTTTTCGGCGAATCCCTGACCCGGACTATGGAAGAATTCAAAGTTAGTGATAGTTTTGGCTTCCTGTTAATCCAAAATAATTCCCTGGATATGGTGCTCAGGGAGCAGGCCGCCGGGGCCATATCCACTCCGGTTTTCTTTAGTCAGGCGATCGCCAATGGCAATCAAATCCAGCAAGTCTCTAGTAATGACGGCCAGGGGATAGTTGTTGCTTGGGAAGATAGTGCCCAGGGAGGAGACGGGGACTTTAATGACTTTGTCTTCCGGGTGGCAATGACAGACCAACCGGCCCCCTTGGGGACGCTCTACCAAGGGCAAGCCCAACAGGAGATCTTTGCTAATACGAGCAATCAAAACTTCCAAATCGGGGTTCAGATCGTCAGTGACTCTGCCTATGATAATACTGTTGGCTTCTACTTAGTTGAGAATGCGGGGGGCACAGTGCTGGATTACACCACCGGTCAACTGGTCAACCCCGGCGATGCCAACTATGCCGCAGTGGCGGTGCGACAACGTCTTTCCCTTGGTTCCAACGGCCAACCCATTGGGGGGGAAATTCGCCCAGGGCAAATCATTGCTCCGTTCCTCATTTCCAATGGCACCGAAAATCAATTCCTGACGGTTAACCCTGCCAACCAGGCGATCGCCGCTGGCCCCGTTGCTTTCTTTAGCTACATCAACGCCAATCCCGATGGGCTGGATCATTTCCGGTTACTGGCGGATAACACCTTTGGGGTGGAAGACATGCTGGGAGGGGGAGACTTTGACTATAACGACGTAATCATTAAGTTGAACCAAAATCCCATCAATGGGGAATTATTAGATTTCCGTTCCCTCAGTGGCCCAGTAAATCTTGGCATAAACGAAATTACCAGTGATGCTTCCTTTGGGCTCTCCGTTGGTTTTTACCGAGTGGAAAATCAGTTTGGTGCCATTACGGATCCCCTGACGGGCCAACTGCTAAACCCTGGTGATGGTAACTACCAAGCCGTGGCGCTGCAAAACACCGCCGCCCAATTTACTGTTACCGCCGGGACTAGCAACCAGGTATTGCAACTGGCCGGGGGGAGCTTGTTTGCCCCTTACCTCACCGTTAGTCAGTCCGATGGCAATGTCTTTAACTACTTCTCCTATCTGGGGGCTAATCCGGATAAGGCTGACCACATCCGCGTTTTGGGTGATACCTTCCAGTTTGAGGACAGTTTCTGGGGAGGGGATCTGGACTTCAATGACCTGCAGTTCCGGATTAACGTCCAATAGGGGCGCTGATTAGGGGAGGAAGTGGCTCTGGATTTCCCCAGCTGGGGGGTCTGGAGCAAGGCAAATTTAAAGAAACTATGGGGATTGGCTCCATTGCCCAGAAAAACCTTTAAGATGGGTGGGATCTTTGCACTCTGGCCATTCCCGTCACCGGCGATCGCCATGGGTAGGGGAAGCTTTTTTCCCCTTTTGCCGTCAATGGATTCCGTGAGTCCGGTTTGCCTTTCCGCCGTCCCCCAGGTTTATGTTGCTGAGTATCTCCAACGTTTTCATCAAAAACCCCGTGCTGACCACGGTGTGCACCATCGTTATCATCCTCCTCGGGGCGATCGCCTTACCCCTACTGCCCCTGGCCAAATTGCCAGACATGGCCCCCAAACAGGTGTCGGTAACCACCAACTATGTGGGGTCCGACGCCCAGACTGCGGTGGATAATGTCACCACCGTGCTAGAGCGGCAGATTAACGGTACGGAGCAAATGATTTACATGAACTCCTACACCGACAACACGGGCACCACCACCATCAACGTCTATTTTCCGGTGGAAATGGACCGCAACATTGCCCAGGTATTGGTGCAAAACAACGTGGCGATCGCCTCCGCCAGCTTGCCGGAAGCGGTGAACCGCCAGGGGGTAACCACCCAAACCCAGTCCCCCTCCGTTACCATCGCCTATGGGGTTTACTCAGAAAACGATGACCAGGGCAAACCCATCTACGACGATGTTTTTGTCAGCAACTTTGTTGACCGGGTGCTGCTGGATGAAATTAAAAGGATTGATGGGGTCGGTTCCGCCGCCATCATTGGGGCATCCGAATACGCCATGCGGTTTTGGTTGGACCCCGATGCCCTGGCCGCCAGGGATTTAAGCGCCTCCGATGTGCTCGATGCCATCCGGAATCAGAACGTCCAAGTGGGGGTAGGGGGAGTTAACCTACCGCCGGTGACTGACAAGCAACGTTTCCAGATTAACGCCAGGGCCCTGAGTCGTTTTACCACCCCGGAGGAAGCGGAACAAATTGTCGTCAAAGTGGGGGAAGACGGTGGCTTAATCCGCATTAAAGACGTGGGACGGGCCACCATTGGAACCCAAAACTACATTCAAACGGCCCTGTTCAACAATGCACCGGCCGTGGCCTTTGTCATCTACCAGTTGCCCGGCACCAACGCCTTGGACACCGCCACCATGGTCAAGGAAAAAATGGCCGAGTTGAAGCCCATGTTTCCGCCGGGACTGAACGCAGAAGTAGCCTTGGATAACACTTTGTTTGTAACTGCGTCCCTAGAAGAGGCGGTGATGACCCTGGTGGAGGCAATTTTGCTGGTAATTCTGGTTATCTTCATCTTTTTGCAGAATTGGCGCACCACCCTGATTCCAGCCCTCGCCATTCCCGTTTCCCTAATTGGGGCCATGGCCTTTGCCCTTGCTTTTGGTTTTAGCTTGAATCAGTTGACCCTGTTTGGGGTCATTCTGGCCACCGGTCTAGTGGTGGATGACGGCATTCTGGTGGTGGAGGCGATCGAAGTTAAATTGGACCAGGGCATGAAACCATTTCAGGCGGCCCTGGACGCCATGGGGGAACTGACGGGAGCGGTAATTTCCACTTCCTTGGTGCTGATGGCCGTATTCATTCCGGTTACCTTTTTCCCTGGCACCACCGGCATTGTTTATAAGCAATTCGCGGTCATTATGGCCTCCGCAGTGGCCGTTTCCACCTTTAACGCCATCAGTTTTTCCCCCAGTATGTCCGCCATTTTGATGCGCCGCACCCAAGAATCCCATGGGCCGTTGGCTTGGTTCTTTGGAGTGTTTAACCGCAGTTTTGATTGGGTGAAGGAACGGTACGGCAATATTATTACCATGCTACTGAAAGTGAGACTGCTAGCTATCCCCATCTACATTGCTAGTATTGCCCTCACTGCCTTTGTGTATAACATGACCCCCACCGGCTTTATCCCGGAAGAAGACCAGGGGTATTTTTTCATGCTGGGTAATTCCCCCGCCGGGGTTTCCATTGAGTACACCAAAGACGTTATTTCCCAGGCCACTGAAATTGTTGCCGCCCGGGATGAGGTGGAGCACGTCTTGGGTATGGGGGGATTCAGCTTTTTAGGTAATGACAGTAGTAAATCCCTCTTTTTCGTCAAGCTGAAAAACTGGGATGAACGCCCTGGCCAAAAGGGGTCGGTGTTTGGTTTGTTGGCGCAGATTAACCGAGAGTTGGCTCAAAAAATTCCTGATGCCCAGGTTTTTGCCGTCAATGCTCCCCCGGTGGATGGCTTAAGTAGTACCGGAGGTCTGGATTTTTATGTGCAAATC
>NZ_JADEWJ010000242.1:0-6238 GCF_015207725.1 Synechocystis sp. LEGE 06083 | reverse complement strand
GTTGNTGGTAGATGTCACCCACTGACAAAACTGTTCCCACAAGGAAGCGCTTTCGCGCTGTTGGAGAGTCGTTGTCATTTGGTTATAATTCCTTATGTATTTGTCAAGGTTCAGATTAGAACTGACTGTTAACACTTTAAAGGATTATTGGGGCTTTTGTAAAGCTTTGTAACGGAAAATTAATATAGGCAATGTTTATCAACAAGATGAGTTTTTCTTTTGCTTGCGTCTGCGAGGGGAGATTCTCTGCTAGGTAAGTGGGGCAGGAAAAACCGGAAAAACGAGATCGAACGGAAGGGTGCTAAACCTATCCATGTTCCTCCTCAATTTACCTCACATCACCTAGATGGTATTTTCTACCGACGGACTCGGATATTTTTAGCATCCAAGATAGAAGATATTTGGTATTTAACTGGCAGGAAAATTTTGCTCCTGACCGCTAAATTTCACCATTCATTAATGCTCCTATTTGTTTTTTTTAGTTAAGTTTAGTAAATTTTTCATTGTCCAAGAAATAAGTTAGGTAATGTTTTTCGCCCATAGTCCAAGTTCAGCTTCTAGGGAAAAAAATCCCCAAATAACTTGATATTTCGTAGCATTCAACACCGATCAATTGTTATTTGTCTCTAAAATAGATCTGAATGCGGACACCTCTGGTAAAGCGGGGATGACTAGATGTTCATATCAAGGTTTTTTCGCCTTTATAGACCAGTAACCTAGGAAATTACAGGAATTGGAATGACAAAAAAATCCAAAAAAGCTAAGCAAGATAAACAAAGTTTGACTACGGATCAAGTGCCTCGCTTGTCAGAGGGAGAAGGTAGCTCCAAACTCCCAAAGAAAAAGTATGAAGATGAACTAGCTCGATTACAGCTTGAATTAGTGAAAATGCAATATTGGGTGAAACACACTGGCACCCGCATTGTCATTTTATTTGAAGGGCGGGATGCCGCTGGCAAAGGGGGAACCATCAAGCGCATTACCGAACCCTTAAATCCCCGGGGCTGTAGGGTCGTTGCCTTGGGAACCCCCAGTGATCGAGAGAAGACGGAATGGTATTTTCAGCGTTACGTTCCCCATTTACCTGCCGGTGGAGAGATTGTCTGCTTTGATCGCAGCTGGTACAATCGTGCTGGTGTGGAACGGGTGATGGGATTTTGCACTGAGGAGCAGTATCAAGAATTTATGCATACATGTCCGGAATTTGAACGGATGTTGGTTCGTTCTGGCATCATTTTGCTGAAATATTGGTTTTCAGTCAGCGATGAAGAGCAAGAACGGCGTTTTCAGTCCCGTACTACCGATCCTGCCCGTCGTTGGAAACTCAGTCCCATGGATTTGGAGTCAAGGGACCGATGGGTAGAATATTCCCAGGCTAAGGATAATATGTTTGCTCACACTAATATCCCAGAAGCTCCCTGGTTCACGGTGGAAGCCGACGATAAAAAACGGGCTCGTCTTAATTGTATTAATCATGTTTTAAGCAAAATTCCCTATGTTGATATGACCCCAGAGCCGCTGGAGTTACCTCCCCGGACGATCGCCCCCCATAGTTACGTTCGTCCCCCCCTCAATGAACAATTCTTTGTACCACAAAGGTATTAGCAAGCCTTAAATAGTGTTTTAAAAGCCCCCCTCATTACAGTCGCTTTAATGGATCGATTCAGGGGGCAGACTGGAACTGGGGAAACAGAATTTTAGGACAGCAAATTTGTCCCTTCAGTTATCTGGCCAAAAGACGGGGCGTAGCGGTTAGAATGACTTCCACTTCCACCAGTCCAATGCGCTTTTCACAGGCAGACTTAATGCTGAGGCGTAGTTCATCTACCAACTCACCCTGGATAGGATGATGAACATTTAGATAAATCATGACCACATGAAATCTGCCTAGTTTTGACGAGGCCACATCGATTAACGTATAGTCCATCGCTTCGGGCATAGCTTCAGATACAGCTTCATGGATACTGGCAATAACCCTGGGGGAGGATGATTCTCCCGCAATCTCAGCTAAGGCATTTAAAAATGATCGGATGGGTTGATTAATTATCAAAGCCACTAGCACTAGTACAATAACCGAATCAATGACCGGCAGAATGAAGTGCAGGGGAGTGTTTTTTAACAGGGGTGCCAGTCCAAAGGCCAGACCTACTGCGGCACTGATAACGCCATCAATTAATGCCGATTGCTGTTCGGTCTTGAGAATATCGCTTCTTTTGCCTGTTTTGAGCCAATAGTAACGGTGGACGTAATATAGCCCGCCGCAGATGACTGTCATCCCCACTGAATAAATTACAATCAGACCGAGGACGATCTCTGAAAACTCATGGCCAGAGGCATAGGCAATGATCTTTGTGATGGCGGAAAATACGGCAAAGGCAAGGATGCCCAGTAAAATCACCGAACGAAATGTAATATAAATTGCTTCATCGGCGTAGTAGCCAAAGGGTCGAGTTTTATCCCAGGGTCGCATGACCGATTCCCCTACCCTTGCAGCAACCAGAGATGACAAAAAGTTAATACCAGAATATAAACCATCCACCAGTAATGCATCGGCATTGGCCATCCAGGCTGTTAAAATGCCGGCGATCGCCATAATCACATTGCCGAAGCGGGCTATTTTGAGGGATCGTTTTTCAAGAATAGTCAGGGAGGTGGAGGAAGAAACCATGGTGATCTTTTTAACTTTGCATCGGCGACTAAGCTCAGACCCCCGCATTTAGTTGAGCCTTTGCCAAACTCTTTTCAGTTTAGATAATAGTCGGGGATGCAGTTGCGTCCCATATCCCCATGGCAAACTTGAATTTATTCGTCATATTGCCCCTGGGTCCCGCCACAGTGCTCCATTAACATTTGGCCAATGTCGGCCAGAATGCCAAAGCCAGAATCATTGGTCACCATGGCGATCGCCAGAAGGTCGGCATCCGGGCAAAGATTCTGATATTTTTAGGGGGATGTATTTTGGGGTAATGGGGAAAAATTAACTAATGTCAAAGTCTAAAGTTGCTTTGCTGACAGGTATCACGGGGCAAGATGGCTCCTATCTGAGTGAATTGTTGTTGGAAAAGGGCTACCAAGTCCATGGCATCATCCGTCGTACTTCCACCTTTAATACCGACCGCATCGATCATCTTTATGTTGATCCCCATGATCCTGAGGCCAAACTCCGGCTCCATTACGGTGATTTGACCGACGGCACCACCCTGCGCCGCATCTTGGAAGATGTCAAACCGACGGAGATTTACAATCTGGGAGCCCAATCCCACGTGCGGGTGAGCTTTGATTCCCCGGAATACACGGTGGATTCGGTGGCCATGGGAACGCTACGTCTCTTGGAAGCAATTCGGGATTACCAACACCGCACCGGCATCCAGGTAAGGTTCTATCAAGCTGGTTCCTCGGAGATGTTTGGCAAAGTGCAAGACATCCCCCAAAAGGAAACCACCCCTTTTTATCCCCGTAGTCCCTACGCCTGTGCCAAGGTTTACGGCCATTGGCAAACGGTTAACTATCGCGAGTCCTATGATTTGTTTGCCTGTAATGGCATTTTGTTCAACCACGAATGTGTCACCGCCGAGACCCCGGTAATAATCCGGAAGAATGGATTAATCGACATTTTACCGATTGAAGATGTAGTCCCCCATCGGACCGATGCCAGTCATGGTCACCGTTATACAACGGATCTCTCCCCCGAAAACCGTTTTGAAGTCTGGGATGCCAATGGTTGGACAGAAGTTACTTGCATGACGGCAACTTGGAATGGAGCTAAACGTGACCCTAGTAAAAATAAGCAGGTGCATCGTATTGCGGCCAGGGGGGCAGTCTATCAGGCCACGAGTGACCATGTCGTCTTTGTAGAAAAAAATGAACAGGCTTCAGAATTACCAGCTGGAGATGTAAAAGTAGGCGATCGCCTGGCCCTGATCAACTTACCCCAACCCACAGACCAAATTGATTTGACTGAGACTGAAGCTTGGTTGTTGGGAATGATTGCGGCGGAAGGTTATGTCAGTGAACAGGGCAAAGTACAGGTAACCAATCAGGATTCCGTATTATTGGACAGAGTTGAAGCGTCTTGGCGCAAGATTACCGGGGGCAGTTCTTCCCGATATGTTGGCCATTCTGGCTTTGAAGGCGGGGGAGAAGTAATCCAACTGCGCCTGAATGGAAATCCTGAATATGGTCGTTACATCTACAACTCCCTTTATAGCCAATGTGGGCACAAACGTATTCCCAAAAGAATTTTGAATGCTTGTTATCAAGAACGTATTGCTTTTTTGCAGGGTTTTAATGCCGGGGATGGACTAAAAAGTACTCCTTGTACCTACGAGTTCCAAGGATTTCGGACTGCATCTCCAGTATTGGCCGCCGGACTTTATTGGTTGGGGTTAACTACTCTAGAACAGCGGGCTATTATCTGCATTGAGGAAAGAGAAGACCGAGTATACTATCAAATCAATCTCAATTCGCCCAATACCCAAAATAATAAAGGGCAACATATGCGTCGTCCTTTGGAGGAGGTAGTAAAGGCTAAGCCCATTGAATACGAACATTGGTTGTTTGATTTTGCTACCACCAGCGGCACCTTTCATGCTGGTATCGGCCAAGGCTGGATTCATAATTCCCCCCGCCGGGGAGAAACCTTTGTAACCCGGAAAATTACCAGGGCGATCGCCAGAATTGTGGCCGGCACCCAAAAGAAACTGTATTTGGGCAATATCGACTCCAAAAGGGATTGGGGTTACGCCAAGGATTATGTGCGAGCCATGTGGGCCATGTTGCAACAGGAACAGCCCGATGACTATGTGGTAGCCACAGGGGAAACCCACGAAGTTAAGGAATTTTTAGAAATTGCCTTTGGTTACGTCAACCTCAACTGGCAGGACTATGTTGCCTTTGATGAACGCTATTTGCGCCCCGCCGAAGTGGATCTATTGATTGGTGATCCAACCAAAACGAAAGCTCAATTAGGTTGGCAACCCTCCGTCAGCTTCACAGAATTGGTTCATTTAATGGTGGAGGCAGACTTAGCCGTTCTTGGTTTAACTTCCCCTAACCAGAGTGAAAGGGTTCGGGAGCTTATGACCCAGGACATGGCCTTCATTCGGAGCCAGAATGGCCATGCTGTCGATTAATCTGGGTTGACCGTGTTAACTACTGCCTCAATATAAGGCGCTTTAGCAACTCTCCCTAGCCTCCAAATTTTGGGGGAATAGAGATAAAAGTCCCCTATTTTTGCAGGACTTAGGGGGCGCACAAAGACTTGGCTAACCCCTTCCTTAACTCAATATTTTCTTTACCAACCATGCTTTCCTTAGAAAATCAGCGTATTTTGGTCACCGGTGGAGCCGGCTTTTTAGGCAAACAGGTCGTTGCCCAACTAATTGCGGCCGGTGGCGATCGCCAAAAAATTACCATTCCCCGCTCCAAGGATTGTGATTTGCGGCAAGCGTCAGCCTGTGAGCAGGCAGTGGAAAATCAGGACATTGTCATTCACCTGGCGGCCCATGTGGGGGGCATTGGTTTAAACCGGGAAAAACCCGCCGAATTATTCTACGACAACTTGATGATGGGGGTGCAGTTAATCCACGCCGCCTATGAAGCCGGAGTAAAAAAATTCGTTTGTGTGGGTACCATCTGCGCCTATCCCAAATTTACCCCCGTTCCCTTCAAGGAAGATGATTTATGGAACGGTTATCCGGAAGAAACTAACGCCCCCTATGGTGTAGCCAAGAAAGCTTTGTTAGTACAGTTAGAGTCCTACCGTTTGCAGTACGGTTTTAATGGCATTTACCTATTGCCAGTGAACCTTTACGGCCCAGAGGATAACTTTGATCCCCGTAGTTCCCACGTCATTCCCGCATTAATTTACAAGGTTTACGAAGCTCAACAAAGGGGCGATAAACAACTGCCAGTATGGGGCGATGGCAGTCCCACTAGGGAATTTCTCTACTCCACCGATGCAGCCCGGGGCATTGTCATGGGCGCCCAAGCCTACGACAAACCAGACCCCGTTAACCTAGGCACCAATTTTGAGATTTCCATCAAGGATTTAACCGAACTAATCTGTGAATTAATGGAGTTCGACGGGGAAATTATTTGGGAAACCGATCAACCCAATGGCCAGCCCCGCCGATGTTTGGATACCACCAAAGCCAAAGCGGAATTTAACTTTGAGGCCCAGGTGTCCCTGCGGGAAGGATTGAAAAATACCATTGCTTGGTATCGACAAAAACGGGGC
>NZ_JADEWJ010000241.1:0-6267 GCF_015207725.1 Synechocystis sp. LEGE 06083 | reverse complement strand
TTCCGCCAGGCCTTACAGTCCGCGGGGGGATTGGGCACCATGATGTCCGGCTCCGGCCCCAGCGTTTTTACCCTCTGTCAGGATCAAGCGGCCGCAGAACAGGTGTTGGCGATCGCCAAAGAAAAATTAAACGACCCCGATGTGGATTTTTGGTTAACCCACACCATCGGCCATGGCATTCAAATTATCGATCACTGAAATTGGGCACTGAATCAGATCAACCAATTCCGCGAAAATTCTCCCTGGGGTAGGATAACCTAACAGGGTTTTAACCCCAGATTGCCCGCCCTACCTCAACTCAGCATGGATATTAAGCATGGCTTTGTGGACTCCATTGGCCACACCCCCTTGATTCGCCTCAACAGTTTCAGTGACGAAACCGGCTGTGAAATTTTAGGCAAAGCGGAATTTCTCAACCCCGGCGGCTCCGTCAAAGACCGGGCGGCCCTAGGCATCATTGAAACGGCGGAAAAGCAAGGCCAGCTTAAACCAGGCGGCACCGTGGTGGAAGGCACAGCGGGCAACACTGGCATTGGTTTGGCCCATATTTGCAATGCCAAAGGCTATAAATGCCTAATCGTCATTCCCGACACCCAATCCCAGGAAAAAATTGACCTACTGCGTACCCTCGGCGCAGAAGTGAGGACAGTGCCAGCGGTGCCCTACCGAGACCCCAACAATTACGTCAAACTATCCGGGCGCATTGCCGCAGAACTGGATAATGCCATCTGGGCCAATCAATTTGATAATTTGGCTAACCGTGAAGCCCACTACCACACCACCGGCCCGGAAATTTGGCAACAAACGGACGGCAAAGTGGATGCCTGGGTAGCAGCTACGGGTACTGGGGGCACCTATGCAGGGGTAGCCCTGTACCTCAAGGAACAGTCTGAGGCTGTGCAATGCGTGGTGGCGGACCCCATGGGCAGTGGCCTGTATAGCTTCGTTAAAACCGGGGAAATTAACCCCAGCGGGAATTCCATCACTGAAGGCATTGGCAACAGTCGCATCACCGCCAATATGGAAAATGTACCCATTGACGATGCGGTGCAAATCGATGACCCGGAAGCGTTGCGGGTGGTGTACCAACTGCTACGACAGGATGGCCTCTTTATGGGCGGCTCCGTGGGCATTAATGTGGGGGCGGCCTATGAGTTGGCCAAAAAGCTAGGGCCAGGGCACACCATTGTTACCGTGCTTTGTGACGGAGGAGCCCGTTACCAATCCCGTCTTTACAACGGGGAATGGCTGGCCAGTAAGGGTTTAACCGTTCCAGATTAGTTTCGGCGCCGAGGCTCTTACTTTTTATCGGGGAACGGGGCCCATAGTGCTCCATTTGATCGTCGCCATGGAAAAAATTGGTCTAACAATCTATGCTATGCCTTTGGAAACTGCCAAAATTTTTCAGCTTAGGTTAACCGAAAATATTCTCGGTGATAGGCCATGGCGATCGTTTTTCAGCTAATTATCCTGGCCATAGGTTTCGTCCTCTTTCACCGCATGGGTTGGAGTTATCTCCAAGCTCTAGCTCAATACCAACCACTGCCTCCCGGTAAAAGGGGGCGATCGGGTCAAAAGGTCTATGTGGAAGGAATGTATGGTTCAGGAGTCATTTTACGGTCTCCCATTGCCCAGGAAGTTTGTCTCCGCTGGCGGGTTATCGTCACCGAAAAACAAGGTAAAAACAGCATTAGCCGCCTCGACCATGGTTCCTACGGAGTGGAAAATTTTGCCATTCTACGCCGGGGCGATCGCCGTTCCTTTCTAGTTGAGCAGCAACCAGACACTGTGCTGAAGCAGATCCATGACCTGGGGGGTCACCATGGCCCCAAACATCAATACCAACAAAACTTGCTTTGGCAGAGTAATCATCCCCAGATGGTGGAGTTTTTGCAGAACAATGGCATTAGCCCTGATAACTGGTTGGGGGTGCGACGTTCCCTCACCGTCACTGAACTATTTTGGCGCACTAACGATCCTGTTTTTGTCTTCGGTGAACTGACAGAACAAGAAGGACAGTGGTGCCTGAAAGCCCATTTGCTCAGCGACCAATCCGTGGAAAAACTCAGGCGGGTGCCTAGTCTATTCCTGTTAATTGGTGTGGTTATTCTCTTTTTTGCCGGCTTGGGGATGTTCAACCCTTGGCGCTGAACCTTATCCCAACGCTTAGTAATGGCAGTGACTGGTTTACCCCAGGGGCATTATCGGGCCGCTACCCCCTCACTGCGGGCGGCCAACTGCACCGCACTGGCCACGGTGGTGGCAACTCGATTGTCAAAAACCGAAGGAATAATATGCTCACTATCTAGGGTGTTGCTGTGCACCAAAGAGGCGATCGCCTTGGCCGCTTCAATGCACATGCTGGTGGTGATGATACTAGCCCGACAGTCAATGGCTCCCCGAAAAACCCCCGGAAAAGCGAGCACATTGTTAATTTGGTTGGGATAATCACTGCGCCCCGTGGCAATGACCGCCGCATCCTCCTGAATTAATTCCGGTTGAATTTCCGGGATGGGATTGGCCATGGCAAACACAATCGGATCTTTGGCCATGGATTGCACCATTTCCCTGGTCACTACCCCCGGCGCACTCACCCCTAAAAAGACATCGGCTCCGGCCATGGCATCGGCCAGGGTACCTTCCGCCTCCACCGCAAAGCCCTGTTTTTTGCTGTTTAAATCGGTGCGATGTTTACCCACAATGCCCTTGGAATCGCAGATCCAAATATTTTCTGCCCCCGATTCCTGCAGTAATTCGGCGATCGCCAACCCGGCGGCCCCAGCGCCGTTGATGACAATGCGTACCTTAGCCATGGCCTTGCCGACAAACTTCAGCGCATTGAACAGGGCGGCCAGGGTAACAATGGCGGTGCCATGTTGATCGTCGTGAAATACGGGGATATTTAATTCTTTTTTGAGGCGGGCTTCAATTTCAAAGCAGCGGGGAGCAGCAATATCTTCCAAATTAATCCCCCCAAATACCGGGGCGATCGCCTTAACGGTGCGGATAATTTCCTCCGTATCCTGGGTGGCCAAACAGATGGGAAACGCATCTAGTTGGGCAAATTCTTTGAACAGCATTGCTTTCCCTTCCATCACTGGCAAGGCCGCTTCTGGCCCCAGGTTGCCCAATCCCAACACCGCACTGCCATCGGTCACCACCGCCACCGTATTACTTTTGATGGTCAGGGAGTAAACCTTATCCGGGTCCTCGGCGATCGCCCGGCAAATGCGCCCCACCCCAGGGGTATAGGCCATGGCCAAGTCCGACTGGGAAGTGAGGGGAATGCGACTGACAACGCTAATTTTTCCCTGGCGATGCAAATCAAAGGTGCGGTCAGATACCTTCAGTAATTTGACATTATCCAGAGCCTTCACCGCCCCAATAATTTTTTCCGCATGCTCACTGCTCGAAGCATCTACGGAAATTTCCCGGCGGGTGAGCTTAAGATTACTTTCAATCAAGGAAATTTGCCCAAAACTTCCCCCCGCATCGGCGATCGCCTGGGTAACGCTGGCCAAGGTGCCGGCATGGTTGGGTAGCTCCAACAGGAGGCTGACGCTATAACTCGGATTGGGGGTAAGGCTAACCATAGGGCGATCGAAAAAAGGTTGAAAAGCGAAAATCGATAATCTCAGGCGGCGTTTGGGTACGCAGTCTCTCCTCGATTATGCTTGATCTGTGACCTTTGCTTACCGAGGTTTGCCCTGGCTGTCAGGGTTTGCCTATCTATCCAGCCCTAGCAATCTCCCCCCAGGACCGTTTCCCGTTCGATTCCCTTTTATGCAAAATTCCCCCGCCTCTTCCCGTTGGCAATTCATCAAGGAAAATATTCCCCTGCTCGTTGTGGCCCTGCTGTTGGCCCTGCTACTGCGTTTCTTTGTGGCGGAACCCCGCTACATTCCCTCCGACTCCATGCTGCCCACCCTCGAACAAGGCGATCGCCTGGTGGTGGAGAAAATTTCCTACCATTTCCATCCTCCCCAGGTTGGGGACATCATCGTGTTCCATCCGCCGGAGTTGTTGCAGGTGCAGGGCTACGACGGCAATCAAGCCTTTATCAAACGGGTCATTGCCATGCCTGGGCAAACGGTAGCGGTGAATAATGGCATTGTCTACCGGGATGGACAACCCCTGGAAGAGAAATATATTTTGGAGCCGCCCCAATATAATTTGCCCGCCGTGCAGGTGCCAGAAGGTCAAGTGTTTGTCATGGGGGACAACCGCAACAACAGCAACGATTCCCATGTGTGGGGATTTTTACCCCAGGAAAACATCATCGGCCATGCCCTATTTCGCTTTTTTCCCGCCAGCCGTTGGGGGCAACTGACCGGCCCGGAATCATCGGTAGCCTAATCGACTCAGTTGCCAACTTTTTACTCAGTTTGTCGTTGGGCGATCGCCGTGAGCTCATTGGCATCAAGAATGGTAATCTTGCCTCCCCGTTGGTCGGTAAGGTACCTATTGCCAAACCAAAAAATGGGGCGGGAACTGCTCCCCAGCAAGAGCCAAAGTTTAATTCCAAATTGCAACCATTGTCTTCGAGGTTTTTATGGTCAACACCATTCTTTCCCTACAACCATCATCCACTCAATTACAAAGTCACATTGAGTATCCCCAGGCCGGCATCCTGAGTAAAGTACTACTCCAAGACCGGGTTTGTCAGTACACGCTTTTTTGTCTAGCGACAGGCACCGACATCTCAGAACACAGCACTCCCCGTAACGCCGTCGTGCAATGTCTGGAAGGCACAGGAGAACTGAGCTTGGACGGCCAAAACATTACCCTGGAACCAGGCGTGTGGGTGGTGATGCCGGCCAATGCGCCCCATGCTCTCAAAGCGACGTCCAACTTGGCCTTTTTACTTACCCTCAGTCAGCCCTAGACCCCAATCTGACCAACGGTTCTCTATTCCCATAGCGCAACAAAAAAGTTCAACCAGCTCGGAAAAAGCCCTAAGGCCAGGGGGAATCCTGGCAAAGATAGGGATCATGCCCAGGCGATCGCCGTTTGGTCGGCCCAGGGTTCGTCAATGGTGTTAGGATCTGCTGAGAAGAAGAAACGTCATAGCACATAAGGAAAACACGTTAAATGCAAGAGTTTGACAAGTCCATATCCTTCGACGGACGGGATATAAGACTCAAAATGGGAACCCTAGCTCCCCAAGCAGGAGGTTCAGTCCTCATTCAATCCGGTGATACAGCGGTGTTGGTCACGGCGACCAGAGCTAAAGGAAGGGATGGCATTGATTTTCTACCCCTAACGGTGGACTACGAAGGACGACTCTATGCCGCAGGTCGTATTCCGGGCGGTTTTTTGCGGCGGGAAGGCCGACCCCCAGAAAAGGCCACATTAATTAGCCGCCTCATTGATCGTCCTTTACGTCCCCTCTTTCCCCATTGGCTCAGGGATGAACTACAAATAGTTGCCACTACCCTTTCCATGGACGAGGAAGTTCCCCCCGATGTTTTGGCTGTGACAGGGGCTTCGGTAGCGGTCATTCTAGCCAAAATTCCCTTCAAAGGTCCCATGGCCGCAGTGCGGGTAGGTCTAGTGGGGGATGATTTCATTATTAACCCCACCTATCGAGAGGTCTATAACGGAGATTTAGACTTAGTGGTGGCTGGTACCCCCGCCGGTATTGTCATGGTAGAAGCTGGAGCGAACCAGTTACCAGAACAGGACATCATCGAAGCGATTGATTTTGGCTATGAAGCAGTACAGGATCTGATCAACGCCCAGCAGGAATTGATGACAGATTTGGGCATCACCCTGGCCACCTCTGAGCCTCCCTTGGTCAATACCACGGTGGAACAGTTCATCGAAAGTAAAGCTGCCAAGAAAATTATCACTGTACTTGGTAAATTTGACCTGGGTAAAGATGGTAGGGACGCCGCCCTCGATGAAATTAAAGCCAGTGAAGTGGAAGCGGCGATCGCCGAATTGCCGGAAACCGATCCCGTCAAACAGAGTGTGGAAGAAGACCCCAAACTAGTAGGCAATCTCTACAAAGCATTGACCAAAAAGTTAATGCGTAAACAGATTGTCGAAGAAGGGGTACGGGTAGACGGCCGTAAACTCGAACAGGTGCGACCCATTAGCTGTGAAGTGGGCTTTTTGCCCCGGCGGGTCCATGGTAGTGGTTTATTTAACCGGGGTTTAACCCAGGTACTATCCCTCGCCACCCTTGGTTCCCCCGGCGATGCCCAGGATCTAGCGGACGATCTCCATCCCGAAGACGAAAAACGCTATCTCCACCATTACAAC
>NZ_JADEWJ010000240.1:0-6300 GCF_015207725.1 Synechocystis sp. LEGE 06083 | reverse complement strand
GATTTGGCCATTGCTGTAACAGCCGGAACCGCCTGGGGAAACTGGGTTATGCCGCGGTTTTCCCATGGGGGCGCAGAGAAGTCCACCTATCCTTGTTTTGCCATTTTGCCCATGTCTAGCACCGACATTAGTCAGCTCCAACCCGCCGATAAAAGGGACGTAATTGTTTACCAACCCTATTACCCGGACAAAAACAAACAGAAGTTATTGCCCTTGGCCCTTGGTCTTTATCAATTGGGCCAAGTAGAAGGGGCCCGGCGCATTGAGGGGGGAGAAAATCTTTCCTTTGTGGCCACTTGGTTTGTGTCCCGCCTCCCGTCGGAATTGACTCGGTGTCGTATGCAATTCGATGGCCAGGCAGATTTGAGTTATGAAATGACTGTGCTCAATTCTGAGTTTATGGATTATCTAATCGATCTAATTGCGGGATACGAGGAGAGTAAAAATATTGACTTTCCGCAAAATTTCTACCGTAAGCTTTTACGGCTGGATGATGCCTCGGCCGTTTAGTCAGTCATAGTAGTGCGTGCCATTAGTCCTGGGCAATGGGGCTTAAGTTATGCGGGAGCATACTGTGACCATGGCCATTGGGTATCGATCAAGCCAGTTTTTTAACAATGCCGTCGCTAAATTAATCGAAATAGCCCAGCAGTCAAATTTTTTCACCTAGTCCATCTAGTCAGGAGCGTTCCCGTGGTCAATTCACCCCAATGTTTATTAGTCGGGTCTTTGGAGCCCTACAGCGGCAAGTCGGGGATTATTCTCGGTTTGGCTCGACTTTTGCAACAACAGGGGATGGCGATCGCCTACGGCAAACCCATTGGCACGGCCATGACGAAGGCAGCGGTGGCCCTAGAGGAAGCGGATATTGAATTTATTAGCCAGAGTTTGGAGTTGGCACCAGCCCAAGTGCGTAAACCCCTGGTATTTTTGGACGAAGAGACCATTACCCGACGCCTCCAAGGGCAAGACCAAACTAACTATGCTGAAGCTCTGCAAGCCTCTATTCAGGATCTAACAGCGGATTTGGTTTTGTTGGAAGGCCCAGGCAATCTCTGGGAAGGTAGTTTGTTCGGGCTTTCCTTTTCCGAATTAGCAGCCAAAATTAACGCAGCGGTGCTGTTGGTGGGTCGCTACCACTCTCCCTTGGTGGTGGATGGGCTGCTCAAAGCTCGACAGACCTTGGGAGATAGCCTCAAAGGGGTGGTAATAAATGATATTCCCCTAGAAGCTTTGCCGGAGACGAAGGACTTGGTCAAGCCTTTCCTGGAAAGTCATGGCATTGCTGTGCTCGGCCTATTGGCGGAAGACCGTTTACTCAGAAGCGTCAGTGTGCGGGAACTGGCCCATCAACTGAATGCCAAAGTGCTCTGCAGTGAAGAGCATCTGGATTTGATGGTGGAGAGCCTCACCATTGGAGCGATGAACGTCAACTCCGCCCTGGAATATTTCCGTCAAGGGGAAAATAAAGCTGTGGTCACCGGTGGCGATCGTACTGATTTACAATTGGCCGCCTTGGAAACCTCCACCAGTTGTCTAATTTTGACTGGCCACGCCGGGCCCCAACCCCTTATTATCAGCCGGGCCCAGGATTTAGAAATTCCCATTCTCTCTGTGGACCAAGACACCCTGACCACCGTGGAAATTGTGGATCAAGCCTTTGGCAATGTGCGCCTCCAAGAACCGGTTAAGGTGCAATGTATCCAACAATTGATGGCCACCCATTTTGATCTCCAAGCCTTCCAAGAAATCATGGCCAAAGATTAGTCTGGTCTATTTTTTATTTGAAGTCTGTCGAAAAAATCCTAGTTTGCCCCTAAATCCCTCCATACTAAGGAACTTTTCTCTAGTCTCCCCCCAAGCTTCGGAGCACTGAGGGGCTGTTAAAACAATCTTTTGGGAGCGGTGTTTGGGAAAGTTTTCTGATTAACTGTAGGCCGTGTTTATTTCTGCCAATCTGAGCCTCAGGCTACAGTGGTTTTCGGAAAATTTGTGCAATCGAAACTGCTTCATCATGGGTAAATAAATAATCCAAAAAAGCCTGAGCAACAATGGATAATTGCTTCGATTTTTGATAAACAATATACCAATGCTTTTGTAGGGGAAATCCTTCCACGTCTAGCACGGCTAGGGGACCATGAACTCCCTCCAATGCCAGGGAATACAACGATAAAATGGAGATTCCCAGGCCCCCATAAACCGCTTGTTTAATGGCTTCATTGCTACTAATTTCCATCTCTACATTCATCTGTAGGCGATTTTCATTGAAAAATTCCTCCACTGCCATCCTAGTTCCTGAACCGGACTCCCGCATGATCAAAGGTTCCTGGATTATTCTTTCCAAGGAAATTTTCTTTTCATTGACCAATGGGTGCTGACGGGAGGCAATGACCACCAGGGGATTTTCTAAAAAGTGACGGATATTAATATCAAGATTTGACGGTGGTTTACCCAAAAAGTATAGGTCGTCTAAATTATTGGCTAGGCGGTCTAAAATTTGCTGACGATTGCCAATCTGTAGAGAAATGGAAATACCGGGATATTCTTGACGGAATTCCCCCAAAAGTCGTGGTACAAAATATTTGCCAGTGGTAATGGTGGCTAGGCGCAGGTTACCTTTTTTTAATCCCTGGAGATCGGCGATCACCTCCTGCAACTGATCAAGACAAAGGCCAATGTTTTCACTGGCTTGTAAAACCGCCTGCCCCGCTTCGGTCAAATAAATTTTTCGGCCAATTTGTTCATACAGCGGTACCCCGATCGCCTTGGTGAGTTGCTTCATCTGCTGGGAAACGGTGGGCTGGGTCAGGAATAACTCCTCCGCCGCTTTGGTGAAACTCCCCGTTCTGGCGATCGCCGCAAAAACCTCAAATTGGTGGAGGGTGGCATTTTTCATAGTGGCTCACATTTATAGATTACTTCTATAGATTACATAAAAAAATGGGTATTTATCTATTTTCAGGATTCCTTAATAATCAGAACATTCAAGTCCCCTTGGATTAGTCATTGTCCTCGGGCAGGCAGTCTAAAGCGTCCCCTGGTTTACACAGCCTAGGAGTCCCAGTACTCTTCCGTAAACCGGGGATATCCATGGCGCTTATTCCATTTTTCTGTCTGCCTTTTTTCATAGAAAATATCAATCAAAGTTATGGGATCATTCAATCGACGTAAATTTTTGCTCACCTCAGCGGCCTCTGCCACAGGGGCTTTATTTCTGAAGGGTTGCACGGGCAATCCCCCCGATCCCAACGCCGCCGGCACTGGCACTAGCCCTTCCCCCCAAGCGGCCGGGGATATCAGCCCAGAAATGATGCCCGAAACCCCCAATATTAAACTGGGCTACATTCCCATTGTGGAATCCGCTCCGTTGATCATTGCCCAGGAAAAGGGTTTCTTTGCCAAATATGGCATGACCGGGGTGGAAGTTTCTAAACAAGCCAACTGGGCCTCCGCTAGGGACAACGTCACCATTGGTTCCCAGGGGGGAGGTATTGATGGCGGCCAATGGCAAATGCCCATGCCTCACCTGATTACGGAAGGGATCATCACCAACGGCAACAAGGTGCCCATGTATGTCCTGGCGCAATTGATTACCCAGGGAAATGGTATTGCTGTGGCACCAATGCATGAGGGCAAAGGAGTAAACCTTGATATCTCCAAAGCGGCAGACTATATCAAAGGTTTTAACAAAACCAATGGCCGCAAATTTAAGGCCGCCCACACCTTCCCCAACGTTAACCAAGATTTTTGGATTCGTTACTGGTTTGCAGCCGGGGGTGTTGATCCCGACACCGACATTGACCTTCTGGCTGTGCCTCCCGCGGAAACAGTTCAGGGTATGCGCAACGGCACCATGGACGCTTTTAGTACCGGAGATCCCTGGCCCTATCGCATTGTGACAGAAAATATTGGCTACATGGCGGCTTTAACTGCCCAAATTTGGCCCTATCACCCAGAAGAGTACCTCGCCATTCGAGCGGATTGGGTAGATAAAAATCCCAAGGCAACCAAAGCATTGCTGAAAGGAATTATGGAAGCCCAACAGTGGATTGATGATCCCCAAAATCGTCCTGAAGTTGTCCAGATTGTATCCGGCAGAAACTATTTCAATGTTCCCCCCACCATTTTAGAGTCTCCCTTCAAAGGTCAATACACCATGGGAGATGGTCAGCCGGCCATTGATGATTTCCAAAAAGGTCCCCTCTACTGGAAGGACGGCATTGGCAATGTTTCTTATCCCTATAAGAGCCATGATTTATGGTTCCTAACGGAGAGTATGCGCTGGGGTTTCCACAAAGATGCCATTCCTGATTTCGATACAGCTCAAAAGATTATTGACAAGGTCAACCGGGAAGATATATGGCGAGAAGCGGCAACGGAAGCAGGGTTTACAGCCGACATTCCTAGCAGTACTTCCCGAGGCGTAGAAACCTTCTTTGATGGCATTACCTTTGACCCGGCTAATCCATCGGCTTATCTGCAAAGTTTGACAATCAAAAAAGTCTAACTAGCTATCAATTAAGCCATTTCACTGTTGATGATTAATCCATTACTATCAAGGAGACAATAATGACCACTACCATTCCCCAAAGGAAAAATCGGGCTACGGGGACCAATCCCTTACAAAAGTTTTGGCGCAAGCGTCGGGGCGATATTTTGCCCCCCATAGTCGGAATTTTAGGCTTTTTGTTGTTGTGGCAATTAATTTCCACGGCGGGTCTAATTAAACTTCCTCCCCCTAGTAGTTTGTGGACAGATCCCCGTACCCGTACCCTGTTGATGTATCCCTTTTACGACCGAGGGGGGTTGGATAAGGGGTTGTTTTGGCAAACCCTAGCAAGTTTGGGGCGGGTAGCCCAGGGCTATTCCCTAGCAGCCATTGTCGGCATCAGCATGGGAATTTTGGTGGGGACTCAACCCTTGGTAGATAAGGCCCTTGATCCGATTTTTCAATTTCTGCGCATGGTCGCTCCGTTGGCTTGGGTTCCCATTGCCTTGGTAGCTCTGCAGCAGAATCAACCGGCGGCAATTTTTGTTATTTTTATCACTTCAGTGTGGCCGATTTTAATTAATACGACGGAAGGGGTAAAACAGATTCCGCAGGATTATATTAATGTGCGCAAAGTATTGCGTTTGTCTCCCCAAAAGTTTTTCTTTAAAATTCTTATTCCCTCAGCACTACCTTATATTTTTACCGGCTTACGTATTGCCATTGGCTTAGCTTGGTTGGCAATTATTGCAGCGGAAATTGTGATGTCGGGCATTGTCGGTATCGGCTTTTTTATCTGGGATGCCTATCAACAGAACTACATCAGCGAAATCATCTTGGCAGTGTTTTATATCGGTGCGGTGGGTTTACTCCTAGACCGGGGCATTGCCTATCTCCAAAAGTTAATTGCCCCAGGACAGTAACAAACTCGCTGACCCCAGGAGGTTAACAATTTGCCTTGGAGAAAAAAAGAGACCATGAGCTTTTTTATTCACCGCTAACCATACACGATCAAAATTAGAGGAATTCATCGCAATGAAACAACATCGATTCACTTGGCTCGCAGGATTTGCCACCGTTACTAGCCTAACCACATTCCCTGGTTCCGCTGGGGCTCAGATGCTGTACGAGGATGTCGATCCCATGGCAATTACTCCAGTGCAGGAACTGACTACCTTGCTGGACCAGCCCATGGGCCAAGTGACATCGGTTTCGGAGTTGCGGGATGTTCAACCGACGGATTGGGCCTATGAAGCCTTAAAGAGTTTAGTGGAGCGTTACGGTTGCATTGTGGGTTACCCCGATCGCACTTTCCGCGGCGATCGAGCCCTAAGTCGTTGGGAATTTGCCGCTGGGCTCAATGCCTGTATGAATACCATGGAGCGGTTACTGCAAGAAAATGTAGCTGTGATCAAGGCGGACATTGAGAAGCTCCAACGGTTAGCCCAAGAGTTTCAGACGGAACTGAGTGCTTTGGGGGCCAGGGTGGATAACTTGGAAACCCGCACAGCCTACCTGGAAGACCATCAATTTTCCACCACCACTAAACTGAATGGGGAAGTGATTTTCTCCATCAGTGGTGCCACCGGAGGAGAACCGGACGCCGACTCTGCCCAGATAGTTTTTAACGATCGGGTGCGCCTAAACCTAACCACCAGCTTTACCGGCAAAGATGCCCTGATTACGGGGCTACAGGCCTACAACTTTACCGCTGGCAATCCTATTACCGGGACAGGGAGTGTGGCGGAAACCCTCTTTCCCAATGATGCCTCCATCTTGGGTGAAGGCATGACCAGTTTCAACTATTAACC
>NZ_JADEWJ010000239.1:0-6320 GCF_015207725.1 Synechocystis sp. LEGE 06083 | reverse complement strand
GCAAAGATTACTAGAAAATGCCCTGCAATTCACTGACTCTGGGGGGAGGGTGCAAATTAAAGCCTATCACCAGGAATTTCAGGTGGAAATTGTGGTGAATGATAGTGGTTGTGGCATTGCCAGGGCGGACATCCCCCATTTATTTGAATGTTTTTTCCGGGGGCAAAATACTTCTTCGCGAACCCAGGGGGCGGGGTTGGGTTTGACCATTGTCCATCGCCTAGTAGAACGTTGGGGTGGCAAAATCACTGTCCACAGTCGCCCCGGACAGGGTAGTAATTTCCACATTTTTTTGCCAGCTATGGTGGATAATTCCCTCGGCCACCGTTTTGTTGTCACCAACTAGGTTTTGTTCTCTGACGTTCTGATCTGTGGGTCCTGGTCCGCCGTTGCCAATGTTATTTAAATCCCGTCGTAATTTGATTATTGTGCTGGCGATCGCCGTGGTGGCGGTGGGAGCATTACTGTGGGCAGGAACCGGGCGGGCAGACCATCTGCAAGGATCTACTTATAGTACTAGTCCAGGGGGCTATGGCGCTTGGTGGCAATGGATGGAACAAAGGGGAAACCCCGTAGAGCGGTGGCGTAAACCGGGGGACGAACTCACCAATCTACCAACCCCGGTGACTTTGCTAAGAATTGACCCCCGACCAATCACTAACATTGCGCCCTATGGGGATGGCGGTAATGTCACCCCCCAGGAGTGGGAGTGGGTAGCCCGTGGTAATCGTTTGGTTTACCTAGGACGATGGGCCGAATTGACCGAAGCTCCCTTTACTCAAACCGTAGCTAGTGACCAGGGCCCGGTACGCATTCAGGGCAGAAGGCGATCGCCCCAAAAGGAAGGGAAAATATTAGCGGACGAATACGGCACCCTCATTTGGCGGCAACGGCAAGGCAGGGGAGAAATTATCTGGGTGGTACCTCCCTTTTTGGCGGCCAATGCTTTTCAGGATGACCCAGGCAACTTTGCCCTACTCCAATCTTTACTGACAGAAGGTAATAATCCCCTCTGGGTGGATGAATATTTACACGGCTATAAGGATACGGAAACCCTCCAGAAGGAAGGATTGGCATCGGTGTGGGCCTATCTGCAAAACACGCCCCTAATGCTAATTTTTCTGCAATCCCTAGTGGCTGTGATTCTCCTAGTCATTTTTGGGAACCGACGTTTTGGCCAACCCCAAGCACCCCCTAGTCCGACTAGCAACAATAACCAAGCCTATATCCATGCCCTGGCCCAGGTGTTGGAAAAAGGCGATCGGCCTCAATTTGTGGTGCAACAATTGCTCCAGGCGGAAAGTCCCTCCCTACAGAGGCGATTAGGCAATTTGCCCAAGGCCAAGGAAAGTGAAGCTACTGCGGCCTTACTAACCAACCTTAGCCAGCCAGACAAATTGCCCAAAAATGAGAGTGACTTACGGGTATGGTTAAAACAATGGCAACAACTGCAAGCCCAACTACCTCCCTCTAGCTAAAATCCATTGGGCAATGGCCTCAAACCCAATGCGGTGGAGTAACTGCCCATTATGGGGGCTGATTGAGTTAATGTTTTGCGTTTATTTCGGTGTTTTTAGGGCTTTTGCCAATCAACTCTGCCAAAACTGCCATTGCCATCAATTGCTCGATTTTCCTTCCCTTGACCAAACCCTATGACCCGTCCTCTGTTTAACGAACTCCGTGGCCATTTGGAAACATTTTTGGTGGGCCAACCCCATCTCATCCAGGAATTACTGGTGGCCTTGTTGGCCGGAGGGCATGTGATCATAGAAGGGGTGCCGGGTACGGGCAAAACTCTGTTGGTGAAACTCCTAGCCCAATCGATCCAATCCCAATTTAGGCGGGTACAACTAACCCCGGATATGTTGCCCTCCGACATGGTGGGGGTAAACGTGTTTGACTTCAACCAGCAGGCCTTTAGCCTCAAACAGGGCCCAGTGTTTACGGAAATTTTGCTAGCGGATGAAATTAACCGCACTCCCCCCAAAACCCAGTCTGCTCTGTTGGAAGCGATGGAGGAGCAGCAAGTGACCCTCGATGGCCAGACCCATGCGCTACCAGCCCTATTCTGGGTAGTGGCCACCCAAAACCCCTTGGAATTTGAAGGTACCTATCCCCTACCGGAAGCCCAACTAGACCGCTTTTTATTTAAGCTAGTGGTGGACTATCCCCCCCAGGCCGCAGCGAAACAAATGTTGGTCAATTTCCAGCGGGGTTTCCATGCCCAACGGCAAGACCTGGAGCAGTTAACCACCATTGCTACCGTAGAAGAAATTTTGGCCAGCCGGCGATCGGTCGAGGATATTACAGTGGATGAAAAACTGTTGGATTACCTCTTGGCCCTGGTGGAAAAAACCCGCTATCACCCCGATGTTTTGATTGGAGCTTCCCCTAGGGCCTCCCTCCGTTGGTTGCAAGCCGCCAAGGCCGATGCTTGGCTAAATGGGCAGGAATACTTATTACCGGATAATCTCAAAACCGTTGCCCCACCCCTATTACGTCACCGTTTAATCCTACGACCGGAAGCCCAGCTTGATGGCATTGGCATTGATGATGTGATCACCGCCATTGTGGAACAAACCGCAGTGCCCCGTTGAACCGGAAGGACCGAGATTCAGAATCCCCATGGCCATTGGTGTAAGGTTGAAGAAAGGCCCTGGGCGGAACTCAATTGTTGCCATAGGGGAATTACCACAGACAGCCTCCCCCGTTCTCGCTAAGATGGAAAGGAAACTGTTTGTGTATTTTTGCCAAAATTAGCAAGACTAAATTTTCTTTGTCCCGCTGCCAATCTAGGTTAGCCACTGTGCCCCAGGCATAGCCAATGGAATTCTCCTGACTCGGCAATGGCTGAAAAGCAGTTCCGACTCGATAAACTAAGCCAAAGTAACCGATATTACCAAAGCTTTAGCGTTGGGAATTCCTACGGGCACTGCAAATTTTTCCGACGGCATCTTGTAACTTTAGATTTTCAATTTCTTTTAATTTTCCCCTAAATTTTCCATAGGAGTAACGCATTATCATGAGCCAAGCCACCGCCACCCAAGCCAAAGGCATTCAACTTTCCGATGTGGCCCTCAAACACCTCCTGGCCCTGAAAGAACAACAGGGCAAAGATCTTTGTTTACGGGTGGGGGTACGCCAAGGGGGTTGTTCTGGCATGTCCTACATGATGGATTTTGAAGAACCAAACCGGGCAACGGAACATGATGAAGTGTTTGACTATGAAGGTTTTCAGATTATCTGCGACCGGAAAAGTTTGCTATATCTCTATGGCTTGATGCTGGACTACAGCAATGCTCTCATCGGTGGAGGCTTCCAGTTTACCAATCCTAACGCCAATCAAACCTGTGGTTGTGGTAAATCCTTTGGGGTTTAAACTTTGATTCTAGTTTGGGCCATTCAACAGAAATAACACTAGGAAAAATCAGGGCGGGAGTAGCGTCTCCTGCTCTTTTTTGTGGCTATTTTAAGGCATTTTTCTCCGTACTAGGACTAATTTTTTCGTAATTAAGTAAAGCAATGCTGAAAGTAACGAGACACACCCCTAGAATTTGGATATTGGTGAGGCTTTCTTGAATAGCCAATCCCGCCAGCACCACCGTTAAAGCCGGATTAGTTGCCCCAATAATGGCCGCTCGACTGGCACCGATTAAATGGATGCCCCAGTTATTCAGAACATGGCCCGCTAAGGTGAATAAAGCCGACAACAGGGAGCCAATGGCAATGGCTAACCAGGGTAAATTACCTTCGTTGGGATGCCAAATGATTAAGCACAGTATGGAAAGAATCAGGGTGGTGGCAAAACTGATCCAGGTAAAGGGGACTGGATGGAGTCGTTGAAAGCTCCTTTGGGCAAATACCGTATAGCCAGCATAGACAATGCCGGAAGCAATGCCAGTGCCGATGCCGATGGCCAATGTTTGTTGCTCCCCACCGTAGCCATAGGGAATGGTTAAAAATGTGCCTATTAACGTTAAACCAATCACTAGCCAGCGCAATAAACTGGGCACATCGTTGAATAGTCGCCACGCCAATAACGCTGTAAAGATCGGGTAAGTAAAAAATAGGGTGATGGCGATGCCGGTGGGAATGTAGCTGATGGAAATGTAGAGCAAAACTAGGTAGAGAAACATTAAAAATCCACAGCCCAGGGCCTCCCAAATTATTGAGCGATGGGAAGCCTGTTTCAGTTGATTAATTTCCCGCCAGGTATTGCCATAGAGACGTTGGGAAATCAGGGCCATGAGCGGCACTACCCAAAGCATTCTCAACAATAGAAGGAGAAAAGAATGGCTCAGGGTCGGAGTGACAAAACCACCCACTTGCCAAATACCTAAAATATTTTGCTGGGAATATAAAATTCGGACAATGACGTTATGAAAACAAAAGAAAATAGCGGCAAGGAGGACGATTAATAGTCCCGTCAGATTGACATTAGATAAAATTCGCATAATTTTTTGATGCCGCTACTCTGAAATGGAACACCGTTGTCCCTAAAAATGGACTTGACCAAGGATATGGCGCAGGCGATCGTAGTCATCTTTGAGGAGCAAACTGAGGTGACGGCCAACGGTTACTAGCCAGGCCCGATCGCCTTGGCGGAGGAGATAAATTTCCCTCAGAGCAGCTGCAATCAGGGCATCAACGGGGGCATCGGTAATTTGCAAAAGAATACGTAGAAAATCTGGAGAATCGGTAAACTGCATCACTTCTTGGCGATCGCACTGGAACACTGCCTGGTGAATTTGGGGCGGGCGGGGCGGTAAATAGTGAAATATCCTACCGGGGCGGGGACCACGGCCATTGGGGCCGGGCTCTTGGCTCTGAAAACCCACGATCGCCGCTTGAAATTCTGTGGTTAACATGGCAAAAATTTGGGGCTGTTGTTCCCGCAGTTCCCCCAGGGAAAGACCAAGGGCCCTGGCCCGATGAATGGAGTCGATGGGCATGGTGGTGGCGTAACTAACCACCGCAAAAATGGTATTGCCCGAATCTTCATCTGTGGCTTTCACCCAGCTACCAAAGGCGGGCATGATAGGAAAAGTTAATTCCTCCGGTTCCAAACATTGGGCTAAAAAACCGGTGGTGCTGGTTTCAATTACCTCAGCAATATGGTGGGGATGACGTTCATCAAGGCTAAATTGAACTGATGGCGATGGCATAAAACTGACAAAATCAAGGGTAAATCAATGGACTTTTAGGGTGTTAATTTAAAATTCATCAAACCTCCATCAAAACTGATTTGAATTTAACTATATTAAGCTCAAATCACAAGTTAATTAAAACAACAATTAACTAATCGGGCCGTCGATGCTACCGGAGAAAAATTGCTTCAATAAAGGATGATCAGATTGGTAGGCGTCCGCTGTAGAACCATCCCACTGAATTTTGCCATCATAAAGAAAAATAATCCGGTCAGTGGTGTGCTCAATGGTGCTGAATTGGTGGGTAACAATTAGATAACAACAACAAACATGATCTTGGCTGAGGAGGTGGCGAATTAGACTCTCGATTCTGGTGGATGCCACTGGGTCTAGCCCCGCGGTGGGTTCATCGTAAAGCAAAATGTTTTTATATTGCTGATGCTGTTCAGGATTAATGACGATCGCCCGGGCCAAACTGACCCGTTTACGCATGCCGCCGGACAACTCTGCCGGAAATCGATCGCCAATACCTGGCAGGCCCACCAACTCCAAATTTTCTTCCACAATGGCCCTAATTTCTCTCGGGCTCAGGTCTGAATCTCGGTAGAGGGTGAAACCAACATTTTCCGCCACAGTGAGGGAGTCAAACAGGGCCGACTGCTGAAACACTAAACCCACCCCTAAAGCTTTTTCCCCTTCTTCAATGGAACGTTGACGGCGGTGGCCATGGACAACGACCTCGCCGCTGTCGGGGGTGAGCAAGCCGGCCACAATGCGCAAAATAGTTGATTTGCCCGTCCCCGATGGTCCAATTACCCCCACCGCTTCCCCTGGATAAATTTTTAGGTCCACATCGTCGAGGATAACTTTACGGCCAAAGCTCTGGCTCACACCACGCAATTCGATAATGGGTTGGACGCTGTCACTCATCGGCTTTGGGGAGGAAGGATAGTGGCCTATGTCGGCCAGTCTAAGGGCTAATTATATTCCTGGGGAAAATGCGGCCCCAAGGCGATCGCCTTAGTGGAGCCATCGGTTTTACCGTTGCTGTTATTACTTTTTTGACCCTGATGATGATACACAATCCTCTGCTGGGGAGCCCCCAGAGCAATACCAGCCAACTCAAAAGCCTTTTTCATCCTGAGGCGAAATTCCCTGCCCACGGGCCAATGT
>NZ_JADEWJ010000018.1:0-25101 GCF_015207725.1 Synechocystis sp. LEGE 06083 | reverse complement strand
GACAAACCCCCAAGGTCTGGGGGCAGTGGTGGTTTGTACAATTTGGCTTTTTTGAGTTGGACTTTTTACCAAGGGCTGGAAACTGTTCCGGCTTTAGTTGTGGAACCGCCAGCCAATGAGTTGGAAGCCATTCAACAGGCCCGGGAAAGCAATGAGGCTTCTGAAGCGGTTGTCCCCACTACTTTTGTAGATGATGCTGAATTAATCTGGCGGCTTTTAGAAAGTAGCACTCAGCAAGAGGTTGCTAGCGCATTAAAGTGGAGCCGCAGTCAAGTTGCAGACTACAAGCAACTATCTAAGCTATGTGGTAAAGCCTGGAATGGCATTGTCGCAAGTTTTCAATATTCTTGCGACACGCAAAAGGAAGACGATGCGACAAACATTGTCGCAACTGCGACAAGTCCATTCACAGAGGGACTTCTCCGAAAGATTGTTACTCTCAAACCTCGCCAGCAATTCGACTTGGTTTCTCGCTTATCTAAAGAGGAAATCAATAAGTCAAAATTCAAAACCTTTGCCGATCAATATAAAGCCAACAATGAAATTTGGAATTATGTTCTAAGCAAAGTCGGGAAGATTCCTTTGGGGAAAGCTGAGAAAAAATTCCGCAAAGAGTTAATGGAGGAAGTTTATTCCGATATTTACGAAAGGAATAAATTCAGCAAGGAATGGCAGAAAAAGGAAAAAGAAGCCGTATCCACCCCAGGCGTTGATCAGTTGATCCAGTACGTCAAGGACAAGATCGGCTCCGTAACATCAATTACCCTCATTCAGGGGGATTTTGTCGAAAAAGTCAAAGAAGTTGCCGATGAATCGGTTGATCTTATTTTGACCGACCCCCCTTATAACATAGCCACAGAGCGGGTTATGGACTACGAAGGACGATCTGCGGTGTCCTATGACTTTGGGGAGTGGGACAAGGTAGAAAAAAGCAACTTCCTCCAATCGCTAGAAGTATGGGCAAAGGAATGGTATCGCATTGCTAAACCGAGTGCTTCCATTTATGTCTTCATGTCTGACCGCTACTTTAGCCACGCACGGGACGCATTAGAAAAAGTTGGTTGGCAAATCAAGAACCCCGTTGCATTTTGCAAAACCAACCCCGGAACATCCCCTGTCAAAAGTGATCGCAAGTCTGCCTTTGAATTGGTGTTGTTTGCCGTTAAAAAGTCTGGTATTCATACCTTCCACGACATTCCAAACAATGGAAATCAATGCTTGAACTATACCCTTGGCGGAATTTGTCAAGGGAATGAACGAGTCAAGATTGACAAGGAAGGAAAGACTCACCCCACCCAAAAACCGGAATGGATTGTCGCTGAGTTGATTGAATCCAGCAGTAACAAAAACGACGTTATTTTTGATGGGTTCATGGGAGTGGGAACCGTTCCCGCAACGGCCAAAAAACTCGGGCGTAAGGCGATCGGGATTGAACTTGATCCTCTTTACTTTGATGTTGCAGTTGAGAGGGTAGGAAGTGTTGCATAACCAATTAAGCCTTCTTGATCTGCCTGTACCGCCAAGGTTGGTAAAAGTTCATGACTTTAAGGATAGCTTGCTAGAAAGCCACAAAGCTTCTGATCTTCCAGTTTGGGAGGAGTTGTATAAGCAATTTTTTCCAGGCTTTCAAGGATTTACTGATTTAAGGCATGACGGACTGCACCAAAGGCAAGGAATTGATCGCCTAGTTCATTTCCATAATGGCGTTTGTCTAAAGACCGTAAAAATCGACGAAAAAGCCAGGAAATTTTGTTTAGACATCTGGCGAAACAAACAATTCACTTTCGATATTGCCCTCGAATTTTATTCGGACTTTGACCGCAAAATTCCAGGTTGGGTTTGTAAGCCATTAGACGCTGACTACATTGCTTATGCTGTCCTACCTCTTGGGCAAGCCGTTCTTTTGCCAGTCCCTCAATTACAACAGGCTTGGCTTAAACATTCTGCTGGGTGGCTTGAAAAGTTTTTTATTGCACAAGCAAAAAACAAAGGCTACACAACCCATTCCGTCTGTGTGCCTTTAGGCATTGTCTTCTCGGCGATCGGGGCTAATTTTCGAGCTACCTGTAAGCCGATTGTCTTGGAGGACTAAACCCATGGATGAATCCGATTATTTCTACATTCTTGCCTTCATGTTAATCCTCGAAATTTGGCTAATCCTCGTAATTTGAACCATGAAAAAGAAAAAAGGGTTTGGCGTTCCCCAAATCGCCATTGATATTTGCGAAAGCACCAGCACCAATAACCTTTTGGTGAAAATGAACGGCTTAGTGGTGGACAGCACCTTGCACTGGAAAGAAGCCAAGGCGATCAAGAAATGGATTTTGGCGGAATTAAAAGAACGTCCTTTGCGGGAATTTAGCGGCCAGTCTATTTGCCAATGGCTAACCGATAGTCCCCGGCTGAAGGAATATCCCGAAACCACCGCCGAAATCTTGGTTTATAACCTCCACACCCGGCAATACGACACCACACAGATAACCGTCACTGGCGATGACGTAATCAAAGACCTTGCCCTGACCCAATAAAAAAGCCAGCGATCGCCGGCTCATTAACTTCCCACATTCGATTGTTACCACCATGTTACCTATTTACATCGCCCAGATACCACAGCCCACCGTTACTGAAGTCCGTACCGCAGAATCCCTTGGCATCACCGTCGGGCAGTTCTATTGCTACGCCTACGCCATGGGGGTCAGGACATCCGACCAACTGACCACGGCATTTATCGACCATGCCCCGGAATCGGTGCTGATCGCCGTGGAGATTTTCACGGATTGGAACCAACAGGGGCGGAAGGATTTAACCCAGCGATTTATCGATGCCAACCTCAAGGCCCAGCAGGATATCTGCCCTTGGGAGTCTTACAACTACTTTCGGAGCAACAGCTAATGGCCCTATTAGATCGCCGACCAGAACCGCAACCCAACCCCAGGGACTACGAATTGGTGCCCGGCAAAAACGAACTTTATTCGTTTTGGTTTATCCCCGATTGTCCAAGTTTCGGCTTTTGGACAAGCCGAGTGGAGGCCAGTGTAGCCAGGGATATTTGGCTAAAAAACTACCGCACCGCCAAGCAAGCCGATTGGCAAAAATACTGCGCTGGGCGGGGATTCAAACAAGTGTTTTTCAAGGAGCGGAAAATCCGGTGAAAGAAAGACCAATTATTTTCAACGGCGAAATGGTAAGAGCCATCTTGGATGGGCGCAAAACCCAGACCCGTCGTCTGATTAAGCCACAGCCTGAGTGGAACGAGTTTGCAAATATATGGCAGTGGAAAGGGTTTGCCGTTGACTCTGGAGACAGTCCAAGTATTTATGCACCTTATGCCTCTGGCGATCGCCTTTGGGTAAGGGAAACGTGGGCGTATTTAGCCCCCAACTCCAATAAGGCGGGAAACCCGAACGGAGTCCATACCATTGCATACAGGGCAACGGACGCAAACCCAGAGGGGATTAAATGGAGACCTTCAATCCACATGAAGCGGGAAGCATCCCGAATCACCCTCGAAATAACCGGGGTAAGGGTTGAACAGCTTTGGGATATTTCTGATACATGGGATGCCCTATCCGAAGGCATTGAAATAGATCGGGTATTTGCCGGGAAAGAATTTCATTACAAAGACCAGGATGTATGGAAAGACTACCTATTTGGTGGGCATCGACTTTGTTTAGGCGAATCATTTGCCACCCTCTGGGATTCCATCTACTCCGAAAAATATCCCCACAATTCAAACCCCTGGGTTTGGGTAGTTGAATTTCGCTTGCTGGAGGGTGGTGAGCAATGAGCAAAGTCCTGTCCCAACAACAACAAATTGATGAATTGCGGGCCAGGCTAGAAGCCCTTGAAGCCCAAGCCAATGACTGGCAATCGGTGAAATCGGCATCCCAGCAACTGGGTATAAGTCCGACCGGAATCCATCGCCGGATTCAACAAAAAGCCTACCGGAACACATACCGCCGCCATGGACGGAACTATCAAATCCACGTTGGGCTATTCCGCAAACAACTAGCAAAAGAGAACTACATTCCTCGCCGAACAAGTAGCCTTTCCTGACGGCATCACTCGCCATTTCTGAAAAGTCCAAGATTTGATTTTGACCAATGATAGACCAAACTCACCTCGTTAAATCCCTCGCCATTGCCTGGCCCATTACTGACCAAAGCCGAAGCTACGCTATTCACATCCTGGTCCAACTCGGCCACCGCCCGGACTTTCCCCAGGCTCCCCACTATCTGCAACTCTGGGCCACCGTCACCGCGGGTAAAATCCTGGGGCACAATGTCAGCCAGTGGGAATCTGACCTTGTCAAGGAAGGCGATCGCCTGGAAAAGTTCACAGCAGAATACGTATCCCAGTGCCGCCAAATCGAGGCAGAACTGGCAGAAAGTGAGAGAAGGATAGAAGAGTCAGAGGCTTTGATGGAAGCCATTTCTAGAGGCGAATTACTAAAGGAAGATGCCACTAAAGCGATAACCGATCTTCAGAGTTGGGCAATCAGTCGGGCAGAGGATGAAGTTAACCAAGCTCTATCCCGCCGCCTAGGTTGCTGACCACCATCAATCTTGCCCATGGGTGGGATTATTTCTTCCTGTGGAAGCCTGAACCCAAGACACAGCAAGGGATTGAATAGTTACTTGTCCGCATCGGCCATTATTTTCTGACGGGGTTGACCATACAATCTGCCGATTTTGAACAAACCAGCCCCGGCAATTTAGCAAAGGTAAACCAGCGTATAAATCCATGCTGAATTGTACAAACATTACTCACAGCTACCGATTATGAACCGGGAAACCTTTACCACATCAAGGGAATTAGAATTTTTTAGTCAGTCAGAGTTGACCACTCAGATTGGCTACCAGCCTTATCATTGGGCGATCGCCTTACTGAAGGAATTGATTGATAATGCCTTGGATGCTTGCGAGATTGTTGACCAAGCACCCATCGTCAATGTTGAAGTTACCCAGGATTTTTTTTCGGTATCGGACAATGGGCCGGGCTTACCTGAGTCTGTTTTGAAGGCTTCCCTTGATTACAGTGTCAGGGTGTCCGACAAGCAAAATTATGTAAGCCCAAGCCGTGGCCAACAAGGAAACGCCCTCAAGACTTTATGGGCCGCCCCGTTGGTATTGGATGGGGAAAAGGGGAGCGTTACCGTTGCCACCGCCGCCTATGGCTATCGGGTTGAATTGAAAATTGATCGTATTGCCCAAGCTGTCAGCCATGAATTAATTCCTATCGGCGATCGCCAGGATGAGGGCACATTGTTTAAAATACATTCCCCTAAGATGTCCCAACAGTTGGAGGGAAGCGACTCCTATCGGCTGATGGTAGGCTTTGCCTTACTTAATCCCCATGCCCATTTCACCGTCAATGGTCAAGACTTCCAACTAGCACCGCTGAAAACCTTCAAGAAATGGCGGCCAGACTTTCCAACTTCTCCCCATTGGTATGACCTGGAAGCATTGACCAAATTGGCATCGGGACTATTAGCCAACTCAAGGAATGAAGGGCGATCGCCATTAACTATCAGGCAATTTGCAGGGTTATTCGATGGGCTAAAAAGACCGGGGAAACAAAAATTAATCGGGGAAGCAATGGAACCCGCCGCTACAACATTGGAAGATTTAGCCAATGGCAACGGCATGGATGACGCCAAAATGTTTGACTTGCTATCCCTAATGAAGGAAGCTACCACACCAATTAAACCAGCCAAGCTGGGCATATTGGGAAGGAATTTTATCTCTGATTTTTTGACCGCCTCCCAATGTCAAATGGAGGGATTCAAATATAAAGCGGTTACGATTGATGACCCCGCTTCCCCCTGCATTATCGAAGCGGCGATCGCCTTCAAATCAGACCCAGGACTGAGAACATTTTGGGGACTAAACTTTAGCCCCATCCCTAAGTCTTTGCCGCCTGACATTAGCGATTACCTACAGGACGAGAATGTTCTGATTGATTACGATGACCCTATTGTTTTGGTAATCCATATCACCATGCCTAAATTTGGATTTACCGACCGGGGGAAGTCAACCCTCAGCCTGCTATGGGATGTGAAGGATCGCATTGAGGAATGCTTAAAAGTTGTTGCCAAAGATTGGGCTAAATTGAAACGTAAGAAACGGCGATCAGAGCAAGCCACATTGAGGGAGTTAAAAACAACCTCAACTGTCAAGCAATTAAAGCCCAAGCAAGTTGCTTTTAAAGTAATGGAGCAAGCCTATATGGCCGCATCAAATAACAACAGCTTGCCCGCTAGTGCCCGCCAAATCTTCTATCAAATCAGACCACTGATATTAGAGCATTGCTCTGAACTGTGGACTTATGAATCTTTTTCTAGGTGGCTAACGGAGTTTCTGGGGAAATTTCCAGAAATAGCAGGAAACTGGAATGTTACCTATGACCCACGGGGGAAATTTTATGAGCCACACACAGGTCGCATAGTGGACTTGGGGACAAAGGGAGTTAGGAAATATATCAATGATTGGAAGATTGGTGCTGGACATTACAACCGATTCAAGTTTGCTTTATTCATTGAAAAGGAAGGATTTGGCGACCTGTTCGATGCCGTTAATTTAGGTAACCGATATGACATAGCTATATTTAGTACCAAAGGCTTTAGTACCAGAGCTTCCAGAGAATTGGTGGATTCACTTTCTGAAGATGGCGTAACTATACTTTGTGCCCATGATTTTGATTGTTCTGGGATTAATATTTATGGAACGATAGTGCGTGATAGTCCCTGCTATACCTACCGGAATCCACCTAACGTGATAGACATTGGTTTGAGGTTGCCAGACATACAGGAAATGAGGCTTGAATCAGAGCCAGTTCCTTACTCAAAAACACCCTTGCCTACCCTCGAAGAAAATGGCTGTTCCCAAGCTGAGATTGATTTTCTCTTTAGCCACAAAACCAAGCCATACAGCGGCGATCGAGTCGAACTTAATGCAATGCCATCCAATGTTCTGATTGATTGGCTAGAGCGGAAATTTGCTCAGTATGGCGTAACGAAATTTATTCCCAATGAATCCGTATTGGTGGAATCCTATTTAGACAAATCCCGCCGCCAATTACTCGACAAATTTAAAAGGGAGAGGATTGAGCACCTGATAGAGGAAGAAACCCAACGTATTGCTTCTCTCGATATTCCCGTCCCCGACAAGCTGGCGATCGCCGTTCAAGATCAACTCAAGGCCAAGCCATTAATTCCCTGGGATGTTGCCGTTGATGCTGTGGCCGAACAATTCCTTGAAAATCACCAGGAAGATTTAGCAGGGTAAAAAGTCCAACTCAAAAAAGCCAAATTGTACAAACCACCACTGCCCCCAGACCTTGGGGGTTTGTCATTTACCAAGGAACCCAAACTATGAAAGCCATTGGTTATGTCCGAGTCAGCACGGAGGAACAGGCAAGCAAAGGGGTCAGCATTGAAGCCCAGAGAGTCAAATTGGAAGCTTATGCCGATCTGTACGACCTGGATTTAGTCGATGTTATTGTTGACGCTGGTTATTCCGCCAAATCCCTCGATCGCCCTGGATTGCATAGGGCATTGAACAGCCTGGAGTCCGGGGAAGCCGAAGCCCTACTGATTTTTAAGCTAGACCGCTTGACCCGTTCTGTCCGTGACTTGGATTGTCTACTTTCGGAATACTTTGCAGACAAATTTTCGTTGCTGTCGGTGTCTGAGCAGGTGGATACTCGCACTGCTGCCGGTAGATTAGTCCTCAATGTTCTGATGTCAGTGGCCCAGTGGGAACGGGAAGCAATTGGGGAACGTACCGCGACAGCCCTTAGCCACAAAAAGGCCAATGGGGAACACGTTGGTAGTCCCGCCTTTGGCTACCAAATAATAGGCAAGAGATTGAAGAAATCCACCGAACACAAAACAGTTCAAGCAATCCTAGCCATGCGGGAAAACGGAATGACTTTGATGGCGATCGCCGACCACCTCAACGCCAAACAGATACCCACAGCCCGTGGTGGCAAATGGTACGCCAAAACAGTGGCTAACATTATCGACAGGGAAAATCAGATGGGGGCATGATGTCCAGGTTGCACTCGGAGTTAATCAGTCTTTTTGGGCGGGGGGAAGTTGCCAACATTGGCGATCAGTCCTCCCTTTTGCATAGCTGGGAACAATCATCCATCGATAACAGGCTGGCGGTGCTGTATGCTCTGAACGAGTTGGAGGCACTGCTAGACTCCCCACCGGTGGCCATTAGGTTTGTAGAGAACCTTTCGCCCATGGTTAGGGGTTGCCTATTGCTGTCGCTTTTGTAAAAAGGGGGCAGTTTTTACAAATGATGGGGATAATTTTCTTCTGTTGTGCCCGCCAGACGACCCTTAAGGGTTTCCATCATGCTCCAGTCCACCACTAACGTCACTTAATGTTAATTGTTAATATTTCTTCTTTTTCTGTAGCTATCTCGATATTCGATTGAGACAATTCTTTGAAAAATTAGGCACAGAAGTTCTAAGTGTGTCTAAAAGGTCGGTAATCCCAAGTTTTGGCTTTCGTGTTCTATTTGCTTGGGTTGTTAGCGCAAGCATTAATTCATCAAAAGATAGGTCTAATAGTGAGAGCAAAAAATCATCTGGACTTTGAGCAACAACATTAAATTTTTGTAAAGATTCTTTGGGAAAGTGCTTTAGATTAGATGTCACAATGACTTCTACCTTTGCTACTAATGCAGCCGCTAAAACATGGCGATCACCGCTATTGTTATCCATACAGGGAAGTAAATGATCTGTCATTTCTATTAAAGCTTCAGGGAAAGCTTTGTTCATAGTTGCATTCAAATTATTTGCTTTATCCCGGTCAATGCGATTGTCTTTAATCAAGTTCCGAAAAGCACCTTCAAGAATCTCTTCAGTCCAACGGACTTGATATAAATCAATCTCAGCACAACAAAGTAGAGTATCCCTCAGGTACATGGGATAAAGTACACACGAATCTAAAAGTACGGGAAAAACAGCCATCAAAAACTCTGAGTAGTAGCCTCGTTTTCATAAAAACCTAACTCTTGGCTTGTAGCAATTAATTGCGTTAAAGCTACTTTGCGATCATCATCCCGTCTCTTGCGATATTCCATGGCATCCTCAAGCTTGATTCTGCGATGGGAGCCGATGTTAACAAAAGCAATTTCTCCTCGGTCTAACAGTTTATATAGATAGGGACGAGATATATTGAGTAGATTTGCTGTTTCCTGAGTTGTTAAATAATGGTCTTGAGGAATGAGTGAGACCCCCTTCCCCTGGGCCAATAAAGGTGCCACCCGTAGCAAAATCTGATAAATCGATTCAGGCAAATACATTTCATCGCCATCCATCCCAACTAATTTTGGATAAGCCTGTTCTAGCAACTTTCCTAGACGTAGCAAACTATCCGGATCTAGCTCGGAATCAAAGACAGGGACACCCGGGGGAATGTTGACAGACATAGCTCATCACAGGGGTAACTGTAACAAGTGTAATCGGTTGAGGTTGTAAATAACATCATCAAAAAGGGGGATGCTCAATGAACACCTTTTTTGTCGGATGCTGATCGCCTAGCTATTTCGGAACAGAACCCCGCCGGGCCTCCGTTGCTTTTGGAGGACAGCCACGACAGCGGATTCCAGTTCTTTCCCTAGCTGGCTACTGTTGTCCCGGTTCACGCTGGCATTGCCTTCCCCGTCCATGGAAATGCTGATGTTTACATTGTTGACGGTACCCATACTGTCCAACCTGTCCAGAGGAATGATTGCCTCTCGCCCCGCTTCCCCCACCAGCCCCATCATTGGCTTGGTTACAATCCCGCCCTCAGCAAAGGCATTGAATAGGGGCATCCCCAATGGTTGGCCAAACCCGGCCACATTGGCGGCAGAGAAGCCAGAGGAACCAGCCCCGCCGCCAAAGTCAAAAGCACCGATGCCAGACAAGGCCGCCTGGGGAACACCGGGGGAGGCGATCGCCGCTGATAGTTGTGGCAACCCAAAGGCATTACCGATTAAGCCCATCAGCCCTGCGGCCGCTTTCTGTGCCGTCATCCGTTGGAACTCTTGGAGGAAGACATTAGCCATACTCCCCATCATCCCGGCAAAGGCCTCTTGGGCCGATTTGGTGCCGGTGACAAATTCACCAAAGGCATTGGCAAAGGAATCGCCCAGCCCTTCGGCGATCGCCCTGGTCTGGTTCAACTTCTCTTGAAATACGTCTTGCTGACGGACGATAATTTCCTGAGCTTGCCCCTGTCGGTATAACTCATTTGTCAGCTCCTCTTGTTGGGCCAGCATTTCATCCCATTGGGTTTGGAGGGTAGCCAGCAGGGGGGTTCCTTGGGCTTGGTTGATGTCCACTTCCAACTGCCGGAACCTCTCAGCAAAGACAGCCTTAGCCCTCATCTGGGCATTAAAGGCGATCGCCTCGTCCCCCTGCAACTGCATCAATTTCAGTTGGTCGGCCATTTCCCCGGTTCTGTCCCGTTCCACCTGGGCAATGGTAGTTAGGTTTTGAATGAACCGGGTATGTTCATTCACAGCCCCCTCCAGAATGTTCAGTTCCTCGAGGTCTTTGATCGTCTCCCATAACTCTTGGATTTTGCCTGATTCCTTGAGCTTGTCGAGGATAGAGATTTGGGTGCTGATCGCCGTGGTTAGGTAGCTGTTACCGGCTTCCACAGCCTTCTGGAGTCCCTGGAGCAACTGACTACGGGGGACATCATAAATTTGGGCAATAGCCTGGTCTGCCAGCATGGGCGGGCGCTGGGCCATGGGCGTGGCACCGATGGCGATGTCCCCCAACCGGCGATCGATTTGCTCCCTGGTATCCCGGAGAATGTTGGCAAATTCATCAGGGAATAGATTCTGGAAGGCAGCCACGGCATTACCCATCCGTGCTGATTCGTTGTTAGCCCTGGCGATCGCCGGCTGGTCGAGGGCGGATAGCTGGGCTTCCAACCTGTTGATGTTGGCATCCATGGCGGTGATTTGCGCCCACACAACGGGGTCATCAATGACATTCCGGATGTTGCCATTGGGGAGATTGATTTGCTGATATGCGCTGGCTTGGGCCAATTGATTCCGTTCAGTGATGGCCATCGCCAGCTCCTGCTCCACCCCAGCCCTTTCCCGACGGTACTCCATCTCTGCTTGTCTGATCGCCGCCTCCTGTTCGTAGACCTGGCCAACTACGTCCAACACCTTCCTTTCCGCTGGGCTAGCATTCCGACCAAAGCCAGCCATGAGGATTTGGGCGTGTTCCACCTGGAGCCGATGAAGGGCCATCTCATTGTTGAGCCGGACATTGAACAGGTCTTGCTCTGACTTCAATTGAATCTGGGCCAGTTTGTCCTGGCGCTCCCTTTCCAACCGGGCGATGTCAGCCTGTAGTTTCTGCTGGATGAAAGCGTTTTCTTCCCTGATCGCCGTCTCTTGGGCACTAAAATCCTGACGGTTGACGCTCTCCCCGTTTTTAATCCGTTGTTCCTGTTCTGCCTTCTCCAGGGATAGGCTAGCTAGGGCAAGCTCGTTCCGTCTCAGCCTGATCGCCGCCTCCCTCCGTAACACTTCCTGTTGGGAGATTTGCCCATAAGCCCGTTCTAGGTCTAGCCGCTGTTGTAACCGTTGAATCTCCAGGTCTGCCAATGCCCTCTGTTTGGGCAGTTGGGAGACTAATGCCTGGGCCTGCTTTTCTAGTTCAGTGGTAATCGCCTGTTGAGTCTGTTTCTGGGCTTCGGGCTGGGGTGGGGGAGCCGTTGTCTGGGCCGCCTGCTGTATCTTGGCTTGCCGTTGTTCGACCTTGGCTAAAACCTCCTCGAATACCTCCCTGACTATCTCCTCCTTCCCGGCATTGTTGAAGGCATTCCACCACGGCAAAGCTCCAATCCTTCGATTGACTTCATCTTGGAATCCCTGGGCATCAGCATTGGTTCCCCCAGCCGCTATAATCCGCTCAGCACCGTTAGTGGGGGTGATTCGTCCTGCTCCGATTAGCTTCTCCCAACCCTCAACGGACAGGGCAATGATTTTGTACGCTTCCCCTAATCCCTTAACGAGTAAATCGACTTTCTCGACCGCTTTGGCGATCGCGTCGGGGTTCTTTTCCAGGTAGCCCAACAGCCCCTTAGATAGGTCGGTGGCCGCCTTCAGTCCAACTTTGATGCCATCCTCTAGTCCATCGCTGGCCGCCTTAATGACGGCGGGGTTGTCCTCCAGATAGGATTTAAAGCTCTCTGCCTGGGCATTCACATCAGCCCATAGGGACTTGTTCTCTCCGAGGGGATCAAGAATGCCCACAACCACATCCAGCACCCCGGAAATGGCGGGGGAAATACCGTCATAGATTGACTGGTAGATTTTGGTGAAGGCGTCGTTCACGTTCGACAATTTGACCGCCGTTGTGGAGCCCAATTTGTCCATCAGCCCAGAGAATCTTCCCCCCTCCGACGTAACGGCGATCAGAACCTTTTGGACTTCCTCAAAACTCAACTGCAACCCCTTACTAGAACCCTTCATCTGTCCCAATTCCTTGGCAGATTTACCCAATGCCCTAGCGATGTCATCCATGGACAAACCAGCATTGAGCAACTGGTTAATGTCCTCCCCGGTGGCCCTGCCTTGGTTTTTGATTTGGGTGTAAACAAACAGCAATTGGGACAGTGGTTTGTCAGCCCCGGCAGCAATCTCCCCCAACCGGCTAATGGTGCCGATTAATTCCTCTGCTGGGGTACGGGTAGCCAATAGCTGTTTGGCCGCCTCTGTTACCTCGGGCAGTTCAAAGGGAGTCGTGGCGGCAAAATCCCTAACGTCCTTCATCACCTTTTTGGCCTTCTCAGCAGACCCCAAAAAGGTTTCAAAGGCGACCGCCGTTTTTTCAGCTCTGGCCCCGGTGCTGATGACGCTAGAGCTTAACTGCTGGAATTGGTTGGTTAAAGCTCGAACCCCGCCAACGATCGCCGCTGATGCGACGTTACCCAGGGCCACCCGCATCACCGTCAGCCCCGCTGAGGCTTGCTCGATCGCCCGTGACGACTTATCAACCTCCTTGGTTAACCCACCAATGCCTGCTGCTGCTTTTTCTGCTTGGCTAACAAACCTGCCATTTTCTGCCCGCCACCGCCCCTGGGCATCGGTGTAATATTTCAGTCCATTAGCGGCAGTCTGGAATTCTTTATTTAATTTGTCTGTTGCAACCTGGGCAGATTGAGAACCGTCAGCCAGTCGCTTAAAAGCTTTCTCTGTCCTGGTGATCGCCTGTTGGGCGGCGCTTGCCTGGACTTCGATTCCAACCGTAAACAACGTGGTCATTTACCTTGCTCCCTAAGCTCATTTGTTGCCAACCCGCAGCACAGCCTAGGGAAAAGGTCACAGACCTCCGATTAATTCATTGTGACCCAAATATTTGGGCGATCGCCATTTTCTGTGATGACCTCTTTGGTGTAGGTAACACAAAGACACAAATTTACATTTACACCTATGTAACTAATTACGTCAGATTTTCGGACTCAGCAGTAATCTCTTCCAAAAATTTGGTTATCAACTCCGTCACGTTGATTCCGTTCATCCGGGCATAGATATGGGCCTTTTTGTGTAGCTCTTCCGTTACCGTCAAAGTTATCCGCTTATTTTTCTTTTTTTCCTGCGGCTGAGGCTCATCAACTGGTTCGACTCCTTTGCTAACCCAGTCCTCTGGTGTTGAGGGAAGTGATTGATTCTCCAACTTGGGGTTCATAAAACCTCTCTGCTTAGTTCGTGGCACCGATAAGTTCCTCTCGTAATTGATAGATTTCTGCGAGTGCAGTGCTTTTAGGGTCATACTCAGAGACCACACTTCCCTGAGAGAAGGCATCAGCAAAAATAACTCGCTGACTAATCTGGGTATTCAGGATGGGAATGCCATATTGACTGAGTGCATCGATCACTTCCTTCGCAATCAGAGAATTTGTAATTTTGCGATTAATTACAAAGTTACATTTTAGGTTGGGCTTATAAAGCTTTGCCTCCCTAACTAACGTGACTACTTCCGCAGAAGCCCAAACATCCAGAGGAGAGGGCTGCACTGGAATCAGCACTTGATCACTGGCTAGAATTGCTGACCGGGTTAGATCGGTTACCCGGGGGGCACCATCAATAATCGTGTAGTCGTAGGCTTCAGATAACTTCGGTACTTCCTGATGGAGGATAGGACGATCAATGCCGATTAGGGTGAATGGTGTTGGCTCAGATCGGACAGTACCCCAATCTCTGGCTGAACCTTGAGGATCTGAATCAACTAGGAGGACTTTTACCTGTGTTTCAGCAATGGCATAGGCAAGATTAATGGCGATGGTAGTCTTGCCAGCTCCACCCTTTTGATTGAGTAGGGAAATAATCACCTTATTACATTTGTGATTTGATGTTTTTGTAAACAATTACATAGACACAAATTAGCCAAGTCGGTTCCAGGGAAGTTGTGGTTGGGGTCTTTAGTCGGCATGGCGATCGCCGATTAGCCAATAGAAAGCCCGACACGGCGATCGGGCTAATCCAGCTATAAAGAAATGAACAATTAAGCGGTGGGCAGTCGAAGCGTCAGGGTTTCAGGTAGCTTTACTTCTGGGTAACAAAAACGCCAAGCATCGTGGGGATAGAGAAGCTTGGTTTCAAAGCGGGGGCAGGGGACTCGTTTAACCTCTTGTCCAAGGGCTAATGATGCGGCTTTGAGTTTGCGCCAATCAAAAGCTTTTTCGTTCATGCCATTAAATTTGGCGATGCGAACAATCGAGGAATATTCAAACAATTCATCCACTGCCTCAGACAGTTGCCGATTTTCTTCCTTGAGTAATTTTTGCTCGGCCGCCATCAATGCCTTTTGTTTCTCCGAGGCGATCAAGGCTTGTAATGCCTCAATGTAGTCAGAGGGCAAGCTGGGGGCTGATTGTTGGCGGCGGGCATTGCCAAATGCCTCGACCAAGTTTGCCTTGCACTCCATCACCCGATCTGTATTTCGGGATAGGGTCATCACAAACATTGACTGGTCTTCAGTTAACCAGGCAAATTTTTCAGGTCGCCCACCCTGACGGGATTTTGAGAGTTTCCACGTTTCAAACGTAATAACTCCAAATCGTTGCTCTATCTTGGCTTGGTGTTTGCGGATAGTCTCCATCAAATTTTTGTGATGAATCCCCAGGTTGTCTGCAATTAAGCGGGAATCAACAACCAATCCTTCTGTTCGGCTCTCCACCACAATGGGAGATTCAAAGCTAGAACCGCCATGATTTACAATGCTTTCAGACATTTTTGCCTCCTTTTCAGGCTTGGTGTTAAAGTCCTCCCTGCTCTTACAGGGGGGCAGTCTCAAGACTTTAACCCCAGCGGATCAAGTTGATTCCTCTACATGGCGATCGCCGCCCAACCCCATAACAAAACCTGATTGTTTGACATCCTGTTTGCAAAGCAGGCGATCATTATTTCTGCCCACCCGGCGATCGCAACCACCACCACACCATGACAGTCCAAAAAAACAAAAGTCCCCAAAGTTAACAAAATTTGTTAGAAGCTGATTCGTAATCAGTTAGCGGGCTACATGGGCTTAGCGTACGATTTTTTTGGCGTTCTGTAGCTAACCTTCTTACGGAGCTTTAGAAAAATCAGGTTATATTTTTCGCAGTATAAATACAGAATTTACTATGGCGACTAATCCCCGAACGAGTTTATTCGTTACCTATGACCGAGAGCTGGGCATACGCTTGATGTCTGAAGCTAAGGCCAGGGGAATGTGCCGGACTGAATTAATCAGAAAGGCAACGTCTGACTATTTGCAACGGAACCCTGTAGAGGATAGGAATATCGCTTGATTAACCCAAAATTGAATACCCGTAATGCTGACAGTTTGGCGACAGAAGCATTACGGGTACGACTTCACAAAAGGCTTGTAGGCCTCCGGCGGGGAGGGGCCTTTGCTTATGCAATTTTTAGCAAGTAGCAGGGCTGACGGCAATAGGGCCGGTCAAAAAATTCTAACCCAGGGCATTAGGCTTCTTTCCATTGTAACCCCTCCAACCCAGCGATCCGTCTGGGTTACGGTCCCACCAGTTTCGTTATATGAAGGGGAAAAAATTCTTTCCCTAGGCAGAGCCGATCGCCGTGAATGGCCATCAATGGGACGGAGGTGGCCATGGGACTGTTAAAGAATCAGGCCATACCATCAGGCAAGCCAGAAGCCTCCCCTTCCTCAGTGGAAGTGCTTTGGCTAGAGATTAATGGCCGCCGGGAAACGGTGAGGATTGGTTGGCCTGCCAAGGGAGCTGAGGCGATCGCCTATCCAGTGGTAGACGGAACGAAATATAAGCTCAGCCTGAAAGATGGTGAGTACGTGGCCATGCCCATCAAAGGCAAGGCAAAGCAGGCGATCGCCGTTGAGACGGAGCAACCAATCAAGCTAGATGCCCTGGGGGAACGGTTCACCAAATGGTTCAACTTTGGCAGTTATGCCATTGTGAACGACGGGGAAGGATGGAAGACCCTAAAAGACCGCATCAGCCCCGCTAAAATTTGGGACTACTGGAACGACCCCAACACGGCGATCGGCTTGAGGTTTGGAAAAACGACCCGGTACGGATTAATCGACCTCGATACCACTGGCCATCATCACAATGAGGCTGACCTACGGGCCGCCTGTGAAGCCCTTGAAGAAATTGGGATATATGAGCCTATCCCTCTGCAATCAAGCCATTCTGGAGGTTGGCATCTGCTCTATGCCTTTCCCCAGGATGTGCCCAGCTTCCCCCTAGCTTGTGCCGTTAGTGAGGCATTAGCCCAGTTTGGCTTTAACATCAGCCCCGGCAACGTTGAAATATTCCCGAATAGAAAGGGTTGGAGTAAGGGAGACATCACCCATTACAACGGTGCCCGGTTGCCCCTACAACCCGGTTCAGGCGGTGCCCTGCTAGATAGTGACCTAGTTCCCTATTCAACTTCCCTAGAGGCTTTCCTAGACCTTCTGGAGGAATCAGCAGCAGCCTGTGACATTGACTTGCTGTTGGAGTCCTGTGCCCAGGCCAGAGCCAACTACAACCCCTTTGCTAGACCCAACGGTTTTGGCCCCCACAGTAAGAAGGCTAGTGACTGGAAGAAATCGGACTTAAACACCATTGCCCAGCCCTGGGAACCTGGCATAAGCAACAAACGGTTAGGCATTATTGCCCGCTTCGGTGTGGTGTTTAATCGCCTCACCGGGGATGACTTGGTTAATTTCATTGTCAACACGGCGATCGGCACCCCTGACTACTCCAAACATTGTGGCCACCAAGGGGAGATAACAGCCTGGGCTAGCCGCTGGGCACGGTGTGCAGAGAGGAAATATTACCCATACGAACCGAAGAAACAGAGCCGACCGACCGGGCCAACAAATGAAGAAAAGACGCGCGCGGCGATGAGGAAGATTGCTGATGCGGTTGTTGATCTGATCGCCGGAGGGAAGCTTCCTGATGGAGTTAAGGCTAGGGAGAGGCTGTTGGTGAGCTTGACCGGAGCCTCTAAATCAACCCTGTGGAAGTCGTCGTATCTACCCCTTTGGCACCCTGCCCACATGGACTCTGCTGTAATCGCGGAAACACAGACACAGCAAGGGATTGAGGAAGTAGCCCCGGACCCCCTGACAATAACGTTGTGTAGCCATTTCCCCAGCCTTTCATCGCCTGGGTTGTCGGTAGACGTCTCCTATACCCCTCCCCCTCCAGAAACCACAACATCCTCATCCCCTGTACTACCCCCCCGGCGCGCCAAAAAAACCAAAACGGTGCAAAACCTTACAGGGCAAGGGATACAGAAAATAAGCCGATTTGAAGCCGGGGAACTTGTACTAATATCACCGAGGTTAAGCATAGTGAATAATCGTCAAACCCAGTCACAGCAAAGGATACAGCCACCGCTACGCATTGTGAACCGTCCCAAGCTGCCGATCGCCGATCCAAATCCCAACGGAGTGAAGCCGGGGGATTGGGTTGTGGAAGTGCATCGACCGAGAGCGTTACTCAGGTTGGAGACTATCGATCCCGATGGCGAGTATTGTCGCTGTGCTGATGTCCATTGGGGAGGGAGGGAGTTGTGCCTATTGTCCGAGTTGAACCACGCCCCACCGGATTTGGTTGCAGAGTATTTGCCCAACGGCGATCGCCAGCAAACTTTTACCCAACCTTTGACCAACCATGGATAACCAAGCCACCACCCAACAAATTCAACTCAGGGACTATCAAGCCAGCCTTATCCAGGGCGTTTATGAGTCATGGAAGTCTAGCCCAAAGGTGATGGCACAGTTGCCCACGGGGGGAGGAAAGACGGTTATCTTTTCCGCCATTGCTGATGAATTTGCTTGCCGTGGAGAAAAGGTTTTGGTGCTAGCCCATCGTCAGGAATTAATCAGCCAGGCCGCCGCCAAATTGGAGTCAGTGACGGGGAAGCCAGTGGGGATTATCAAAGCCGGGTACAGTCCCAGCCCCCTCTACCCCATTCAGGTTGCCAGTGTGCAAACCCTCATTAACCGACTGAGGGATTGGCCAGACTTTGGCTTAGTGGTGATTGATGAAGCCCACCACAGCACAGCTAAGACCTACCGGAAGATTTTGGATGCCTACCCCAACAGCTACCAGCTAGGAGTAACAGCCACACCGATTAGGACTGATGGCAGTGGATTTGTTGACCTGTTCGATGCCTTGGTAACTGGCCCAACGGTTGCTGACCTGATCGCCGCTGGCCATCTTTCCCGGTTCAAAATGCTAGGGGCTAAGGCAATGGAAACGAAGGGAGTCCGTACCGTTGCCGGGGATTATTCAGCCTCTGGACTGGAGAAAGCTAACAACGTGGTGGAATTGTCAGGGGATTTGGTGGAAGCATACCAAACCCATTGCCCCGATCGCCGTTGTTTGGTGTTTGCCATATCCGTTGCCTACTCCCAGGCGATCGCCGCCCGATATAACGCCGCTGGAATCCCTGCTATTCACTTGGATGGGGAAACACCTTCAGAGATTAGAAAGGAAGCCTTAGCCCGCTTTGCCGCCGGGGAAATCAAAGTAATTAGCAACTGTGCCCTGTTTGGAGAAGGCCTCGATATTCCAGCCTTAGAAGCCGTTCAAATTGCACGACCTACCAAATCCCTTGGGCTATGGCTTCAAATGGTTGGCCGTGCATTAAGGCCAGCAGAGGGGAAAGATTTTGCCATCCTGTTAGACCACACCAAAAACCACATGATCCACGGATTACCCACCCGTAAGCGGCGGTGGACTCTGGAGGGAGTGGAGCAAGCCCCGGTCAAACTGAGGAAAAAACGGAACGGGGAAATTGAGGAAGTAGAGGAAGCGGCGATCGAGGAAGCCCCCGCCCAATTGGTGGAAGTCAAGGAATTAGCTGGCCCATGGGGGGAATGGTGGGGAGATATTGTTTCAGCCCAGCAAAGCAAAAACTATAAGCAAGGTTGGATTTACTACCAGGTTTGTGATGCCTATCCGCCCATTGATGTTTGGCTTGAATTGGCTAACTTCCTTGGGCGATCGCCATCGTGGGCCATTGCCCGCTTCCATGAACAGGATGAAGCTGGCCAAACCAAACAGACCCCGCCGCCCTTGCCCGCTTATATCCGTGTTTAGTTGCAACTCTCGGTACACCTTTGTGCAACCTTTTGGCGATCGCCGTGTGTTGATCGAAATCCTGCAAATTGCAGGATTCTGACTACACTTTTATCCCACTTTTATCCCACTTTTGACCAACCATGGATAACTAAGCAACAGCCTAATAAATACAGCTCAGGGACTACCAGAAAAGCCTATTGCAGGGACTTTTTGACATTTGGATTGTTCCGGGCAGAGGCAATGGAGGTCAACGTTTAGTTATACTCTTGGCCAACTCTTGGCCTACTTTTCGGCGATCGCCATTAGCATTTCTTGGTGTTCCTTGCTTCTATCGCATACCCATAGGGACTTTTGCCTTCACCACTGAGATACAGCCGGTTCTTTTCCACTAAATTACGGGCCAATTCGTCCAATTCCCCAGGCGTTAATCCCCGCTTGTACTCAGTGCAAAGTCTTCTCACTATCCGGGACTCAGTTTCTTTGACTGTTGGTGTTGTCTCGCCAGGGTAGCGAGTACGGAGAGGGGCCGGCAGTGCTGAGCGAGGAATGAATTCTACCTCTGTCCTGATAGGGAGATTTGGGGGGCTGGAAATGCTCTCAATGTAGCCATTTGTCTGTAATCCTTGGCGTGTTTGGGGTGCTTGACTAGAAACGGGAATAACAGTGACCGGAATTGCATTAGTTTGATTCCGCTCTCCATAGGGAGCGTATTGCCTTAGTAGTAGTTCTAAATCTTGCCTAGGCTGGTTAAACTTCTCAGGTAATGGAGGTGTTGCAGGCAATACAGGAGGAGGAACTTGCCAATCGGTAACTGGCTCTGCAGGCATCATGGTGCGAGATTTTACCCAGTCCAACCACCAATTAAGTTCTTCCGTTTGGGCATTGGCTGATGGTGCCAACACGGCGATCGCCAGTAAAGCAAGGGTAAAAGTACGCATGGGGTTTTATTGCTGTTGGTAGCTTATTTTGGCGATCGCCTAGCCTAGTCATACGTGGTTAGCTTAGTATTTTTTGGCGTTGCTAGGGATTGGGGAAGAAGCTAGATTTAATCACTGTGGCAATTACAGCCCCAATGACTGCAATTATCAGCGCCCAAATTTGAGCATTGGCCCCTCTTTTAATGTCCCTAACATCGTCTTTCAGTTGGGATATTTCGGCTTCCATGCGGGGGAGCGCTTCTAACTTTTGTTCCATACGGTCTAGCCGTTGATCAATTTTTGCTAGAACGTCCTTTAAATCCATTTCAATTGTTGCCACGGTAGTTTCCTCCTAGTTTTTCCGGTTGTCAGCGTGGGTTTTCCAGTTTTTAGCATCGGCGATCGCCTGGCTGATTAGCTCTGCGGTTGCTCCACCATGCTGTTCAACTGCTTCTAGCATTTCTTTCTGTCTAAATGCCGAATAGCGAGGTATGCCTAATAGTTTGGCTAGATTTTTGAGTTGCCTAAAATTCAGCTCATTAATGGTGATCGCCGTGGTGGGAGGTACTTCCTCAGCCGTGGGGACAACTTCCACCACTTCCACCACCGGGGCAATGGACTTGGCCACCGCCATAGATTTTAGGCGGCTAATTCTAGCTTTTTTACCTGGTCTAACTCAGCCTCCAACTGGACAAACTTAGCCGCTGTTTTAGCTTCCATTTCGGCGATCGCCTGGGCAAGTTGTTCCTTAACCATGGACTCAATATCCGGGTTAGGTGGGATAGTAACCTGATTATTATCCTGATAACCAGACTCTAGGGCATCTAACCCAATCTGGATAAGTTTGTTGATGGTATAGGTTACTTCTGGCTTTTTGCTGATGTGGTGAATTCTGGCATCAAAGCGGCTAACGGCCACATCTCGAACCTTTGTCAGCAAGTCTTCTGAAATCTTTAAGTCAATTTTGGTATCTGCCATGGTAGTTATCCCGATTCTATGGGGGCAGTACCACTATAGCCCATTATCCCCATTCTTTCCTGATAGATAATCCTAGGTTATCCCCATAGCGTATCAAGATAAAACCTGGCTATATCCTGATAAAACTATTGACTATGTGGATAGTATCAGGATAATATAGGGATATATCAAAGGGAAGGCACAGCTACCAACTACCACCTTCCCTTTTACCTAACAAATGAGGTTCAACCCATGTTAACAGTTCAAACCCAACCTGCCGCTAAGGTCTTCCACTTCCAAGGCTCTGGCGACCAATTGACCAAGCTTGACCTTCAACACCGGAAAACCGGGGAGCTGGCCACCCTCCACATTTACAGCCGTATTCCCCTTTCGATTGCTGAGGTTAAGGACTCCGTAGCCAGTGCTTTTGATTGTGACCGCTGGGCTTATCGCCAACTCAACGTAACTGCTGAGTATTGCCCTTTCTAAGTTGACTGATCGCCGGGGGGAGTTTTCTCCCCTCACCTCGACACATATTTAAAGGAAAAGACCATGCAATTATTAACCGCTACTCTGACCAAGCCTGCCCGACAGGTAACCACCAAATACGGCGATCGCACTGTTGCTGATGTTCGTCTAGCTGACGGAACGGAAATTGCATTATGGCGGCCCGCTAATGACCAAGTCCTATCAAGCCTCACCATGGGCCAAACCGTAACTGTGGCAAAAGATAGCAAGGGCAAAATTAACCTGGTGGATAATGCCCCGACCAATGCCGTTGTCACTACTTCCCCTGTCCCAATTGAACCCACTGAAATTAATCCCGATACTAAGCGGGCGATCGCCGTTTATGTGGAAGAACAGGCCAAGCTGTTTGGATTCTGTCTAAGCCAAGCTTCCACCATCCAAGGCATTCAGCCAGAAGATGTCAGGGCAACGGCCACCACCCTTTACATTCAGACAATTAAGCATTTCAACCTCTAACCACTGTCCCCAGGGGAGCCTAAAAACTCCCCCTATCCCGATAGATAACCGATACTTATAAGGATAAAGGCAGGTGATAAGAAATTATAGGGATATAAGCAGGATAAAATACTTGACTATGTGGATACTATAGGGATAATATAGGGATATAGGCAAGGGAAGGAAAACCCGCCAAACCCGGAAGCTTGCCCCGTCACCAGCGGCTATGGGAGAAGGCATCCTCCCCGGAACCGATGCCAACCCTTCAAGGGCACCACTACACCGCCCGACCGCCACAGACCACCACTAAGAGGAACCGACCATGCTTCAAGAGATTATTGTCCTGACTGTTGCCTACATCGTCCTAATTGGGTTGCTCCAACCCTCCAAAACCACCGCTACAGACCCCGTGACCGAGCCTGTTGATTATTTCCCCGAGGTGGAGGAAGTAGCCCCCGAAACCCCTGCTCAACATGAACCAAAGGCGATCGCCGCCACTGCATTGACCACAGTTGAACCCATGGCCACTGCCAAACCTGAACCCGTTCAAAGCTTCACCGTTGCCACTCCTGACCTAAGCAAAATGGGAGTCCGTGACCTGTACAAACTGGCCAGCAAAGCGGGGATTAAAGGTTATAAAAAACTATCCAAACCCCAGTTAATTCAAGCCCTAGCCTAGACACCGTGGGGGAGTGGGCAATCTCCCCCTAACAAAACTGCTCATCTAACCACGTTTGAGGAATTGACCCAATGGAAAAAAGCAAACTCTCATGGGACGGCGATCAATTCGCAACCATGACGATCACAAGTCCTGATGAACAGCAACGAACTGTAACGCCTGAAATTTGGAAACTGCTAACCGAAAAACAATGGGACGAACTCTATTTGTTAACAGAACTAATCATTTCCCAACCACTAGCCAACAAAATTATCCGCCTAGCTACCGTTAACGCCTAACCAGTACAAATTACACCGATGAGAATGCCCTGTAACCCATCCCTAAAAGGTTTTAGGGGTAATACTACCTAACAAAATGGAGGGACTAATCCCCCACCACAAACTAAGAGGATTTTAACCATGACCATGACCACTGAGGAAGTGCAAGCGGCGATCGCCAATGCCAACCCTGCCTTAGTTTTCAAAGTGGAGAAAGAAAGTTTATTAGATGAGCTTTGGGAGATTCAAAAACGGCTCTACGGTTTGCAATCGGTCAGCCGTTGCCTGCAATCTGCCCTTTCCCCTGACCGTATTTTGGACATTGAGGAAAGCTTGACCACCGTTTGCTTTGAACTGGCCACGCTCGCCGACAAAACAGAAATGGCTTGGGGTCGCCTAGACAGACTGGGGAATACTCCCACCTAGGCGATCGCCATCACTGACTAACAAAAGGGGGCAACATAGCCCCCACCACAAACACTAAAAGGATCTTACCAATGACCAACACCTGCATTCAGTTCCCCTCTAGCCCAACTGCGTCGGCGATCGCCAAGGATGGGGCTATCTATCAAGAAATCTGCGAGGTCTATACCAGGCTCTATCAAATGGAGGGGGCTTTACGATGCGCTCTGCCTGACCTGGAAAGTGGTTCAGCCCCGGCGATCGAAACCGTTTATCTGGTGGCCGACTTAGTTGGGGAGATGGGCAAAAAACTCGACCTACTCTCTTGTCGCCTGTAATCCTCCACCAATGACCAGCCCCCTAGCAATGGGGGCAAGAATGTTTGATCGCCAACCCACTTCTGACAGTCCAAGATTTTTTATTACTTCACCACATCATGGAATCAGCAAAATACCTTTCTAACCTTATTCACGAATACCGCCAAAATGCCTTCCATGGCGGTTTTCCCGACGATGAAGCCATCGGAAAACATATCCAACAACAAACTCTACAAGACCCTAACGCCCCTGACTTCGCCAAATTCCTTTGCTCCCAGGGCCTAAAAGGTGGAGCTGGTATAGCTGCTATGGCTAGGGTTTGGGAGTTTCAAGACGAAATAGTTGCCTACCAGAAGCAACATAAAATTAGTTCCGTTTATTGGCGGGAATTAGATTGGAAGGGGGAAAAGATTCGCTTCCCCATTGCTAGCCTAGACCTGGCTTTGATGCCGCAAGACGGGGCTATTTTAAGCCGGTGGAAGTACCCAACTATTGATAAGTTTGTAGACTTTGTTGCCCGCCATGAATTACAGCCTTATCTCTATCGCCAGGACTACGAGGAAGATGGAGAAATCGAAACCCCTGTAACCCTTCCCGAAGTGTATGCGGCCGCCAGAAAGTTACACCACGCTTCTTTAAGTGGATGGGAGGAACGTCCGGTTTATCTTTCAAAAGAAACTGCCACCCCAGGAGTGTTTAAAACCTCCCAAGAAATCTGCTACCACCTGACGGAATACAGCCTTTGGATTGATAATCTCCGCACGGACAAAGACCCTGACCCCGATGGTGTTCAGTTTGTAGTGAAAATCCGTCGCTAGCGGCGATCGCCAACTATATTCACAGCCCCCAGGTAAGGGGGCATAGTCAACCTAATTTCCAAAAAGATCATGACCAATAGGGTTCTTTCCCAACAACAACAAATTGATGAATTGCGGGCCAGGCTAGAAGCCCTTGAAGCCCAAGCCAATGACTGGCAATCGGTGAAATCGGCATCCCAGCAACTGGGTATAAGTCCGACCGG
>NZ_JADEWJ010000238.1:0-6356 GCF_015207725.1 Synechocystis sp. LEGE 06083 | reverse complement strand
GGCCAAGAGGTGCAGTTCCTGAATCGTTCTCTACCCCCCCAATTAATTAGCCAATTTCAGCGGCAGTTGCCCCAGGGGAAAGACCTCAACTTCAAGGCGATCGCCAATCTCCAAAGTTTGTTTGAGAATTTACAAACCTGGCACAATCCCCAAGGGAAAAATTCATCCCCAGGGTTATGGGGCAATGGACCGAGCACCAAGCAACTCCAAAGCCCAGCTCAACTGGTCACAGGGGGAGACGTCTGGCTGGAAAAAGCTATCCAAACTGGTTTGATTCAACCCTTTGCCTCTTCCCAACTTAGTCAATGGTCAACCCTGCCGCCTCGTTGGCAATTACTAGGACAACGCAATGACCAGGGCGTACCGGATCAAGCTGGAAAAATTTGGGCCATTCCCTACCGCTGGGGCACTACCATGATCATTTACCGCCAACAACCCTTTGCTGACTTGGGTTGGCAACCGACGGATTGGTCTGACCTCTGGCGGCCGGAGTTAGAACAACGCATTGCCCTCGTGGATGACCCCAGGGAGGCGATCGGTTTGACCCTAAAAAAATTAGGTTATTCCTACAATGTCACCAATCCCGCTGCAATTTCAACTTTAGCTCCCGCTTTGCAGGAATTGGCGGCCCAGGTAAAGTTTTACAGTAATCAATATTATCTCCAAGCTTTGCTGAACAAAGATGTCTGGCTAGCGGTGGGCTGGTCGAGCCAGATCATTCCCTTGCTTAGGAATCAGTCGGAGTTAAGGGCGATTATCCCCACCTCTGGAACTTCCCTCTGGGCCGACCTCTGGACCATGCCCGCTGGCAGCGAAGCCGCTGATGTCACCTATGATTGGTTAAATTTTTCTGCCCAGCAATCTAGTCTGACGCAAATGGCTACTTTTAGTCAGGGTTTGGCGGTGCCCTATCAAAACTTGGACATTGGTTCCCTGACCACCAATCCTTTGCTGGCCTTCTCGCCGGAGTTGTTGGAGCGTTGTGAATTCCTTGCTCCCCTGGACAGTGCCAGTGCCGACCAATACAAGGCCCTATGGCAAACCATGCGGAGTGCTCAGACAATTACGGGTTAAAGGCTTCAAACCAAAGCTGGTGACGGGATTTGAACCTGCGACCGACTGATTACAAATCAGTTGCTCTACCACTGAGCTACACCAGCATCTTTGATACAGAATAGCAGAAGATCAACCCAGAGGCTCTGGCTAATTTTTACCCCTAAAAAACTTTTTTAGCGACCAATAAAACCTAGGAAAACCATGCCCACTTTAATTGTTGCCACGGGAAACCCAGGCAAATTAGCGGAGATGCAAGCCTATCTCGATCGCCTTGATTGTCAGTTAGCCCTCAAACCCCCGGAAATTGAAGTGGAGGAGACCGGCAGTACATTTTATGAAAATGCTTGCTTAAAGGCTTCCCAGGTGGCGAAAGCGTTAAATCAATGGGCGATCGCCGACGATTCTGGCTTAGCGGTGGATGCATTGGACGGGGCACCGGGTTTATATTCCGCCCGTTACGGTAATACCGATGGGGAAAGAATTACTAAACTGCTCCAGGCCTTGGAGGGAGTCACCCAACGACAGGCCCAATTCATTTGTGTGGTGGCGATCGCCGCTCCTGATGGCAGTATTCAACTAAGCAGTGAAGGAATCTGTCCGGGGGAAATCACCCACAGTCCGAGGGGCGACCACGGTTTTGGCTATGACCCAATTTTTTGGCTACCCAGGCACAAAAAAACCTTTGCAGAAATGACAAAGGCAGAAAAGAGACAGGTGAGCCATCGGGGACAAGCCTTTGACAAACTCATCCGCCGGTGGTCTGGATTAGAATTCGACAGCTTTTGATGGCTGGTGATGGCCGCAATGGGCGGGGAGTTGGGGCTAGGAGAGCAAAACAGCCTCAGAGGGCCCAACCTTACCAGGAAACTGAAAGCAGATCTCAATCTCAAAAAGACTTAAATAGCTTCGGTGTCCTTTTCCCCTGTCCGAATCCGCACTACCGAATCCACCGGGCTGATGAAGATCTTACCGTCACCGATTTCGCCAGTGCGGGCCGCCGATACCAACTTGTCAACAACCATGTCAACCTGTTCTTCATCGACGACAATCTCAATTTTGAGTTTTTGGAGAAACTCAACGGTGTACTCAGAGCCACGGTAACGCTCTGTTTGACCTTTTTGACGGCCAAAGCCCCTAACTTCGGAGACCGTCATACCAACGATCCCTGCATTTACTAGCGCAATTTTTACTTCGTCTAGTTTAAAGGGGCGAATAATCGCTTCTACTTTTTTCAAACTTGGTACTCCTCGTGCAATGATCTGGTCTTTGTTTCATTTATAAGGCTAGCCAGACACTTTTAACATGTTCTTCAAAAGTTTTTTTGTAAAAATCAGTACCGTTTTTTCGTGACTCTTGGTGGATCCAGTGACGAGATTAGCAAAAAAAAATACAGAGTTTCTATTCGTCCCTGGGAAGAATCCGTTACCCTAGAGGAGTAGACGGAGTTTTGTCCGTTGATTTAGCAGGGTCCTACCGATCCCGCCAGTGGTGTTTCCAGATCAAAATAGCAAAGTTTCTCTATCCATGCTTAAGATGCTCAAGAATTTACCCCTACCCAAGAATATTACCTGGCGATCGGTCTGGGTGCGGGGCACTTCAGTGGTGATTATTTTTGTCCTGGCCTTTACCCTCGTCTTTACCCCCACCTTTTCAGCGGAAGCTCGGCGCAGTGGTGGCCGCATTGGGGGGGGGTCTTTCCGGGCTCCCAGCCGTAGTGCCCCTAGTCGTAGTTACAGCAGTCCCGGCGGTGGTTCCTACCGTTCTGGTGGTGCCTATGGGGGAGGGGGCTTTGGGTTTCCCTTCATAATTCCTTTCTTTGGCTTTGGAGGAGGATTCGGCGGCATCTTCGGCATCTTAGTCATGATTGCGATCGCCAATGTGGTGATCAATGCTATTCGCAATGGTGGCGGCGGCAGTGGTGAAGGGGGCGGCGCCTTAGCGGGGAATGATCCCCAAGTAGGTATTGGCCAAATTCAGGTGGGCTTGCTTGCTAGTGCAAAAGAGCTGAAAAAAGAACTAGATGAATTGGCCCTTTCCGCCGACACTGGTACTGCCAATGGCCGCTCCCTCGTGCTGCAGGAAGCTACCCTGGCCCTGCTACGCCATCCTGAATATTGGGTCTATGGTTCCAGCCAGAGTGATAAAGTCCGTTTGAGTGCCGCCGAAGCTGCTTTTAATCAGTTGGCCCTGACTGAACGGAGTAAGTTCACCGACGAAACCCTGAGCAATTTTAATAATCAGTTACGCCAAGGGGGGAGGGCACCGGCCATTGGTGGAGATAGCCCCGATGCCGTTCCCGATGGTGCTGGGGAATATATTTTGGTCACCATCATTGCCGCAGCCCTGGGTAATCTGACCCTGCCAGAAGTTAATGATTCCAGTCAGCTTAAACAATCTCTGCAAACCCTGGGGGGCATCAGTAGCGATCGCCTCTTGGCCATCGAAGTGCTATGGACGCCCCAAGAGGAAGGAGATACCCTCACCAGCAACGATATTATCAGCGAATATCCAGAACTGAGACTGGTGTAATGGTGGAAGCGGCTCATTGCCCATAGTCAAAAAATAAGCATTGGAGGAAGCCTGGGGAACTTTGCCTGGGCTTTCTTTTTGGGCAAAATTCAGCCAAAACACAACGCGGGGAAAACTGCCTTCTTCTTGGGGGGAATGGGCCGAGCACTTTAGTTTTCAGGGGCAGGAGAGCTGGGACAATTTCCAACAGGCTCCCGGCAAAAAAGGTCATAATCAAAGCAGTTAACCGGCCATCCGTGGTTTGGTGTTCGTAATTTTCCCAGCAGTTTGCAACCATGATTCCCTTTGCTTCCCAAACCTCCTCCCTTGTGAGTCACCCCGAACTTTCTGCCCTAGAACTGGCCCAGGCCCTGGCAGAAAGATTGGCGATCGCCCCCCAGCATTGGCATCGTTTGAAGGGTAACCGCCAAGCCCAGGCTGGCCAGGAATTGGCAGCGGCATTGGTGTATCTGCTCAAAGATAACCCCCAGGAAGCGTTGACCCATGTGCAACAGGCGGAAGGTTGGTTGGACCGCAGTTTGAGTGCGCCCCCCTGTCCTACCCATGGCAGTAAAGCAAAAAAAGTCTAGGGTTTTTCAAAAAGTTGGCAGAGCATCTAGCTTAGTTCGTAACTGGGTTACTTTGGCTAAATCCTTATCCGCTGGGGCCTTTTCTACCCCACTGGACAGGTCAATACCGTCAGGTTGCAGTAATCCTAAAGCGTCTTGAACATTGATAGGAGTCAATCCCCCCGCTAACCACCAGGGTAGGGGCGGTCTGAATTGCTGTAGCTTTTGCCAAGGAAGGGTTTGCCCGGTCCCTCCCAGTTGTTCTGGATGGTAGGCATCGAGTAAGAGAATGTCCACTGCATCATAATAGGTTTCCGCCCGTGCCAAATCTTCCGATCGCCTTAGCCGGAGAGCTTTAATCAATCGATGTTGGGGAAATGCTTGTTTAACTTGGCGGCAAAACTCGGGGGTTTCATCGCCGTGGAGTTGGATGCCGTTGAGGTTGGTTTGGCCTAGAAATTCCCCTAGTTTAGGTAGGGAAGCATTGGCAAACACCCCGATCGCCGATAGCTCGTCATGGGCAGTTAAGCTTTGCAGAACCAGGGCAATTTCTTCGGGGCTGACGTAACGAGGGGAAGCCTCCACACAAATAAATCCCAGGGTGGTGAATCCCAAAGCGGCGATCGCCTGGGCTTGGGCGGGATGGCGTAAACCACAAATTTTTACCTCCATGGCCATAGGGCAAAGTTCCTGGGGATTTTGAATTGAACAACAAATAAATAGCTGGGGTTTCAGGCAGAAGTAGATGAAACAGTGCCCAATTATGCCAAATTAATCGTTCACTACGGGTTTACGAACCAAACCCCACATGGCCCGCAGTTGTATCTTTAACTGTTCCCGCTGGTTAATTAAATAAATACTCACCAACGTAAAGGCGACTCCCAACCATTGCAGAGCACTAAGTTGTTCCCCCAAAATCAAGTTACCAAAGCTGAGGGCAAAAATGGGCGTTAAAAAAGTCAGGGAACTCAAGCTGGTCAAATTACCCCGGGAAGCAAGGTAGAAAAAGATCCCGTAGGCAATGGCACTACCAAACACTGTCGCATAGGCCAGATTGCCCCAACCCCACAGGTCAATATGGCGCCAAGGTTGGGGATCTTCTACCAAGGCGATCGCCAATAGGGGTAAACCGCCGATGATCATATGCCAACCCGTGGCCACCACCGGATCCACCCGACGGCTGACAAAGGGTATCAGCACTGTGCCCACCGCCATGGACAGGGAGGCCAGCAACATCCATAACTCGCCACTTTCTACCAACGCAGGCCCACTCCAATTGATGGTCAAACTTTGCAGATGCCAAAGCTGATAGAACCATTCATCCGGCAGGCCAATTAAGCTGATGCCCCCTACCCCCAGTAGCAGCCCCAGCCAGCCCAAACCGCCGATCACTTCTTTGAATAGCCAACTGGATAGTAACGCCACGGCGATCGGTTGGGAATCAATAATCACGGAACCTAAGCCTGCCCCTGTGCGCTCCAACCCCTGGGCTAAAAATCCTTGGAAAAGGGTGCCATCCACCAGGGCAAATAAAATAATCCAGCCCCAGCCCTGCCAATCCTGGGGTTGGGGACGCTTTTGCACCATGGCCCAGAGCAAGACCAAGATCCCCGCTGGTATCAGGCGCACCGTTGCCACAAAAAAGGGCGTAGTATCTGCCAAAACCCCCTTCATCGCCACCATGGCCGTTCCCCACAGGAAAAAAGGCGCAATCAGGGTTAACCCGGAACGGATATTAGAATTGGTTTTCGATTCAATCTGCATTGGTGGGGTGGTAATGGAGCAGGCATGGCCATCCCCCCATTGTATGTATAGTTTTGTTACAAAGCCATGGCGAGGGCAATGGTATTCACCGACATTTTCCCGATAACGACTGCAAGGGATAGAGTAAGAGATTCTTCCATCAATCACCAAAGCAAAAACCCCCCGATCGCCATGGGCAAAGTAGATCGGTAGGAGTTAATGGGTCTAAATATTGACAATGGACTATGCCAGGGTTGATTGTGCCCCCAAACTTCCAGAGGAAAACAAACAGTCCAGTATGCTTGGGAGCAATGGCATAGCCCAGAATTATGAATTTTTAATTATTACTGCACAATGTCCAGGGCTACATTACCCACGCCACTGCTATGGATACCGATCGCCCTGGCCGCCCCAGCGGAAAGATCAATTACCCGTCCCCCAGTGAAGGGCCCCCGGTCATTGATGCGCACCACCACAGAC
>NZ_JADEWJ010000237.1:0-6363 GCF_015207725.1 Synechocystis sp. LEGE 06083 | reverse complement strand
GGCCCGCACCGATGACCAGGGAGAATGGCAATTTCTGGGCATTATTTCCCTGTTTGACCCGCCCCGGCCAGATTCCCAAATAACCATAGAAAATGCTAAACGTTTGGGCATTCCCCTCAAGATGATTACGGGGGATCAGGTGGCGATCGCCAAAGAAACCTGTCATCAGTTGGGGTTAGGGCAAAATGTATTGAACGCTGAACTGTTTCGCCAGACCCCGGCCAGTCAATTAAGCCAACTGGGGGCGCAGATCGAAGAGGCCGACGGCTTTGCCCAGGTGTTTCCTGAGGATAAATTTCACATTGTGGAAACCTTACAAAAGCGGGGTTACATTGTGGCCATGACGGGGGATGGGGTCAATGATGCTCCTGCCTTAAAACAGGCCAGTGCTGGTATTGCCGTTTCTGGGGCTACGGATGCGGCCCGGGCCGCCGCTGACATTGTCCTGCTAACACCGGGTTTGTCGGTGATTATTGATGCCATTGAACTGAGCCGCCAAATTTTCCTGCGGATGAATAGTTATTGCATCTATCGGGTGGTGGAAACTGTACGGATTTTGATTTTTATCACCATGGCAATTTTTGTCTATGGAACCTATCCGGTGACAGTGATTATGTTGGTGTTGCTGGCCCTAATTAATGACGGCTCCATGGTAACCATCGCCTATGACAACACAAAAATCCCTAAAACTCCCCAGCGCTGGAATATGCCCTACATCATTAGTCTCGCTACGGCGATCGGATTGGTGGGGGTGGTGGAGACCTTTTTGCTTTATTACTACACCGAAAAATATCTGGGACTTCCCCATGAAATGGTGCAAACCCTCATTTATCTTCATCTAGCGGTGGGGGGCATGATGACCATTTATGTGACCCGAGTACGGGGCCCTTTCTGGTCCATTCCCCCGGCCCCCAAGATGTTGATGGCCACCGGGGCATCCGTAGCTATTTCCACCCTTATGGCCTGTTTTGGTATTCTTATGACCCCCATCGGATTGATGTGGACCCTGGCCAGTTGGGGCTATGCTTTCCTTTGGTTTTTAATCTTTGATTGGGTGAAATTATGGCTTTATCGTCTGCTAGATTCTAAACAGGTGGTAATTTTAGGTTCCCGTTATCTCAAACGTTGGCAAGGGTTAAAAAACCGTTCCTAAGCATGGTTTACCAAAATCCCCTGACCTTTTCCGAGTTGGGGGGCAAACTCAACTAATTTGGGCAACAATTTTTTCTGCTATCTGGCGATCGCCATGGACGATTGCAAAAGCACAGAGGCGCTTGCAGTAAGAAGCTAGTGACGAAGAAGTGCTGGTGGGTAGGTCGTAAATTTTGTATGCAGCCTAACGGTAAAATTGAGCGGCAGCAAGCCCGAAGAGTTTGCCCGACTGCAACGTTTAGTTCGTGGTGATTGAAGAACTAATTCTAAATACATGACCATCGGGATGTCTTATGTGACATTCCCTAACACCCCAAGGCATATCTTCTGGTTCACAAGTCACCTCAATTCCATTCTCTTTCGCAATATGAAATATCTGATCTACATCTTCAACCCACACTGACATCCACATCCCACCATCTCCTAATTCGTCGCCTGTTTTCTGGAATGTTGTTAAATTTTGGCTCTTTCCTCGGCCACCTTGACCATTTAGGCACAGAAATATCTCACATTCACCAGATCCCACGCAACCGAAACCAGCAGGATCGCCCCATTCCCAATTCTTCGACCATCCCAACTTCATAAACCACTCAAAGCTAGATTCCATATCGGACACATTCAGGATTGGTGTTATGCATTTTGCTTTCATAGTTAATCCCTGAGCTACAAGTTATGCATTTATACACTACCAGCTCTCAATTTTGGTAATTGTTTTTGGCTAATATAATAACCATCTGGACTGCTGCGCCCATATATACTCGCAAACTTGATACCCCACGATCCATCTTTATAAAAATAAAGTTTGCCTACACAACCATACAATCCAAGCCCTAATAATGTATCTAGATGTCGCTCAATTGAGGGGGATAAATTGTCAGGCGTAAACACCGCAACAAAACGAGGCTTAACATTGCTACCATTCACTTCAAAGATAGACTGAGCGTATGTAATGCTTTGCCAAACAAGCCTTGTTGTTTTTGATGTCCGTGCATTTATGCCTTCAACCCATTTGCACTCAACACCAAACCACTCATTGGTGAAGCCTTCAGCTATTAAGTGAGGCTTTGCACGCAAGAAAACGTCAATCCTTAGACGGACATCGTATATAGGATGATACCCCCAAACTTCTTCTAAAATCTCAAAGTCTCGTGATAGCTTTGGGATTAGCCCCATTTTTAGCAATTGCTCTGTCATTTAATTTCATGCATAACCATTAATTAAACTTCAATGGGAACCCTTAATGCACATTTATCATTTAACTTGTAAGGATAAACAGCATTAAAACCCATGTTCAGCCTGCTAATGCTGAAAGAATGCCTGAAAAGAACCGCTAAGTCAAATTATTTGGATTAAGTTTTATTAAGTCAACGGAGGTGTCGGATAGCATTTGGATTGTAAAGATATATGGCATGAACAGCCATGAGCGGCTTCCTAGAGGTTAACCCCAGGCTTATGGTTTACCAAAATCCCCTGACCTTTTCCGAGTTGGGGGACAAAATCAACTAATTTGGGCAACAATTTTTTCTGCTATCTGGCGATCGCCGTGTTTGTCTAACTTCTGAGTCAACCTAGGTTTTTTGGGGTTTTCCAACAAAAAATCCCAGTTCCCGGCGAAAAATTGCTGATGGGGCACAATTTGGTGCTCTCCGTAGTTCTGTAAACCTGTTAGTAAAACCTGCGCTTCCGCAAAACCATCCCTGGTGAGGGAAATAATGGGCACCTCCCATTTCAAAGCCTCGGCAAAGGTGCCAAAACCAGGCTTGGAAAATATTCGGTCACAAAGGGGCATTAGATCCACGGGGCGATAGGTTTTGTCCTTGATAATGATCAGGTTATCTAACCTAGGGGCTTGGGCGTCAAAGGTAATAAATTGATAGTCAGGAAACTTTGTTAACACTTGATAGGGAATAGCTTCTAAACCTAAACCGCCAAAGGTTAGTAAAATAGTTTTTTCTTTGGTAGTTTTAATGGCAAATTTTTCCCTCAACATTTGCTTGCTGTAGCGGGGATCTCCCCCCAGTAATCCTGTGGCAATTTTTCTGGGAAAAATTTCCATTGGTTCGGCTAAAGGTAACTGAAATAATAAATCACATTGCCGATAATCCCGTTCAATTTTTTCGATAACTTCCCCAAATTCATCGCCCCAGTCCCGATAAATAAAATTCCAACCGAAATTACTACTCATCCAACAGGGCAGATCCGCTCGATGGGCGATCGCCACTGCTAGGGCCGGAATGTCCGCCAGCACTAGATCCACCCGATTATTCCGTAAATAGTTAGACTCCGTGGCCACCAGGGTATTTTCCCGGCGATAAATATCCTCTAAGGCTTGTCGAGTAGCGTCTTCATCCATCTGTAAACTGTCGGCCTGCACCACCCCCACATCAAAAGCCACGGGACGGTGGATAAAGGGTTTTTCTAGATAACATTCCAGCAACCAACGGGGGCTACGGGTGGCCATAATTACCAACACATCAGGGCAAAGTTCCTGGACCCGGCGGGCAATGCAGGCAGTCCGCACCGCATGGCCAAAACCATGGCCCGTAATTGCACAGTAGAGGGTGGGACGTTTCATGCAAAAAGGTGAGAATTATAAAGATTTCTGTTGACCAGTGGGGCGATCGGGATTTTTCCCGCACAATAACAGTAATAGCTGGGTGAGTTTAGAGGTAAAGTCCATGCAGAGCAAAAAGTATTACACCGCCCCATCAACCTTTACCAATCCGGCCGAAGCTTCCACCCATGATCGCATTTTGAAGGGAGCTTTGAAATTATTTGGCACTAAGGGCTATGAAGGTACCACCACCAAGGATTTGGCCCAGGCGGCCAATGTGGCCGAAGGGACTTTGTTCCGTTATTTCACCAACAAGAAGGCCATTTTGGTGGAAGTAGCCACCGCCGGCTGGATAGAAATTCTCACTGACTTGCTGACGGAATTAAGTGAGATGGGCAGTTACAAGGCGATCGCCCAGGTAATGAAACGGCGTATGTTCCATTTACGAGAAAACAAATATTTATTACAAGTTTGCTTTGTGGAAGCCCAATACCACCCTGAGCTACGGGAGAAAATTCAGTCGGAAATTATCGACAAAATGACTGATGTGGCGGAAGCATTTTTCCAAACTGCCATGGACCGGGGCATTTACCGGCGGATGAATCCCAAAATTGTGGCCCAGGTTTTCTTAGGCATGTTTGCCGTGGCGGGTTTTTCGGAACAAACGGTAATTGACCCCCACGCTTCCCCCCAGGCTTTGCAGGAAATGGCGGAAGGGTTAGCTGATATTTTTCTCCATGGAGTATTGACCAAAGGCGAAAAAAATACCAGCCATTAATGCAATACAGCAATAGCTCTTTTTTATCAGTCTAGGTGTATAAAGTGAAGATACAGCTACCGTTTCTTTGGCTTTACGGCGAACTACCATCTGCCACTTCTAGCATTCCGCTCTTGTCTTCTATTCTATCTTCCCTTTTCTGATAAAAGAGCGATATCTGGTAACTTTTTTTGCCAAAATAATGCTTTACCCATTTGGGGGTTTAGCTCATAGCTACCAAAGCCAAACGACCTGTACGCTGATTGAGCAACATGATTTCCTTCAAGTACTTCTAAGGTGAGTTTACAACAGCCTAAATCTAAGGCAATGGCTTCTACTTTTTGCAACATTAGTTTTGACAACCCCTTACCACGATAGGGCAAAGAAACAATAACATCATGAATATTTAGTAATGGCTTACAAGCAAAAGTAGAAAATCCTTCTAGACACACAATAAGACCAGCAGGCTGAAAATCAACAAAGGCAAGAATGACATGGGCAGAAGGTCTTTTGGCAAGTTCTACAGGCAGATTTGCTTTAACATAATCAGATAATCCTTCTCCTCCCCCCATGGGATCACGGGCATATTCATCCATCAATTGAATCATTGCTTCCGCATGGATAGTTAAATTAAGATCTGTTTTTACAATGTCAATCATTTTTGTGATTTTAATAATATAAGACTATGTTAATTTTAGGTTGATTCGTTATTTAATAAGGCAATGGCCGCGGCTAAGGTAGATGGATAATGCTTGGCTAAATCTGCAAACCAAATTCCCTCACCGGACAGTGGGTCAAGTTGGTCTAGCCATTGTTGTGCTTTTTGAGCAATGATTGCCTGCCTTTGTTGTTCTTGGCGATCGATTAAATTTTTTAGTTCTGGATTTAAAGCTTGGGGTGATCCTTTGATTCTGGTTGGAATTTGATCTGTTTTTTCGGGAAAGTAATTAATCTTAAAACCTTGCTTTAATTCATTTAAAATTTTATCTAAAGTTGGATGCTGTTGCTCTTTACTTAAGGTAGGGTCTATCGTTGGATTATTAGATATTATGTCTGGTTCTTGAATATATTTTTGGCGGAGGTCAGCCAGTATAGAGTCAATGGAATCGGAGTCGTTCATAATAAAATCTCTAGTTTTAATCCTCAATAGCGTTTAATAAAACTTCAGTTAATGTTAAATCTTCCATTTCATCAAAAGTTACTGTATCGACGATATCAAACTTGGCTCCTACTTCCATTAATTGATCATCAAGGGCTTGAAGAAATTTGGTAGCACTGGGGTCATTACCGATTTGCATGAATGAAATGGCCAATTCTTCATCTGCATCTAGACATTTGCTGGCTTGGATAATGATTTCAAACACGGATCTACGATCATTCGGTTCTCCATCCGTAATCACTAAAATAGTTTCACCTATTTGGGCTTGATTAGATTTTTTTCGTTGTAAAAAATTATTGATCGCATCCTGTAGCACGGCGGTGAGATTAGTGCCCCCTACTGGCTCATTTTCTTGGAAAATTTGCTCTACTTTAGATGCGTTGACGTTATCGTAACGACGAACTTTACCAGAGAATGTGTAAACGGTGATCCCATCATCATCTAGCTGATCACACTTTCTGGCTAGGGCGAGGGTTGATTCTTGAACTAGCTCCCATCGGCTTTTTTGGAATTTTGGCTCGATGATAGACATGCTACCGCTTTTATCAATAATGAGTGTGTAATCCCGTTGGTTTGGCATCTTGAACCTGCTTGTGAAATGAACTTGTTGTCAATTATAGAAATTTTTTCAGTCTGTCAGTAGCATAATTTTGATTTTTCTACGACTCTACCAATAAATTGGAGTATTCAAAATTATTTGATGAACTCAGAATTTACCAAGGATGATAAACATTTTTAGCC
>NZ_JADEWJ010000236.1:0-6399 GCF_015207725.1 Synechocystis sp. LEGE 06083 | reverse complement strand
CTCCTTTACCCCCCGACTACGTCACTTCCCTAGTGCCCACCCAGTTGGCATATTTACTGGATCGCCATGGTGCTTGGTTAAAAAACTTCCGGCTAATTTTTTTAGGGGGAGCCCCGGCCTGGCCTGCACTGTTGGCCAAAGCAAAAGCGGCTGGACTTAACCTCGCCCCCACCTATGGCATGACGGAAACTGCCGCCCAAATTGCCACCCTCACCCCAGCAGAGTTTCTGGCTGGCCAAACGGGAGTAGGGAAGTTGTTACCCCATGTGCGCCTCACCATCACCAACTCCGATGGGGAAGCAGTTTCCCCCGGCACCGTGGGCATAATCAATATCCAATCCGATGCTTTATTCCAGGGTTATGTACCCCAAGGGACAGGCCAGAAAGAAGCAATTTTCACCACCGGGGATTTGGGTTATTGCCACCATGGCTACCTACATGTCACTGGCCGTCGGGGTCGGCGTCTGATCAGCGGTGGAGAAAACATTGACCCAGAGGAAATCGAAGCCTTTTTGCTCGACCAGAATTTAGTTCAAGATGTAGTCATCGTCGGAGTTGGAGATCGCCATTGGGGAGAAATGTTGGTGGCAGTCTATGTTCCCAAACCGAGTCAGGGGGATGATTTGGCCAACTTGAGCCAGCGGGTGAAAGCCCAGTTAAGTGGGCCGAAATGTCCTAAGCATTGGTTTCCTGTGCCGACTCTACGGCGATCGCCTTTGGGCAAATTAAACTACCAATTTTGGCAAACCTGGGCCACGGAGCAACTAGGGGTCAAAGATAAGGGGTAACGGCAATAATCCGTGGGTATGAGTTATTTACCGACGTTGTCGAGGATTCAAGCAACTCGGGGTCAACAAATTTTTGACGTTGATTTCTGCTGTCCGTATGGGAACCTAAACCCTAGTCAAGCCGTTGTGTTAGCCTGGGTTAGAAAAAATTGTCGATGCGGTTAATTGTTGTTGAGGAAAAAAATTAATGGTTGTCACTTCCCTATCCACCCCATCCCTGTCCCCAACTGCTACTCCCCCCGGTCACTTGCCCACGGAAACTAGGCCCTGGGGCTCTTTTACCACCCTGGAGGAAGGCAACGGCTACAAAATCAAACGCATTGAGGTGAATCCGGGGCATCGTCTCAGCCTGCAAATGCACCATCACCGCAGTGAACATTGGATTGTGGTATCCGGCACCGCTCGCATCGTCTGTGGAGACAAGGAAGAACTATTGGAACCAAATCAGTCCACCTATGTGCCCCAATGCACTGCCCATCGCCTGGAAAACCCTGGGGTAATTAAGTTAGTCCTGATTGAGGTGCAAAACGGGGAATACCTAGGGGAAGACGATATTATCCGTTTTCAAGATGATTATGCCCGGGGCTAATGGCGAGCAGTGGGTTTGGGACTAACGGCCATCAATTCAGCGATGGTTCGGCAATGGACCGGTAAACCCAGTTGGGCCGGGGCCACCGGATCGGGATAGGTAAAGTGGCGATAATCTAGGCAAAAACGGTCCCAGTCTGCCATTTGAATGCGAAATAGCTTGATAAAAATATTGGCCAGGGTGAGGGAAAGGGGAATTTGGAAGTAAATTTTTTGGTGGTGATATTGGCAAACTTGACGGATGCCCTCCGTGGCAGTGAGCGGTTCATTACCTAACACCACATCAATTCTGGCTCCAGGCGGATGGTCAACGTAATAGGCCACCACCCGAGCGATGTCTCTACCGTGGATAAAGTGGAAACTACCATCGGCCCGGAACCAGCGAATTAGAGGTAACCAGCGTAAAATTTCCCCCAATCCTCCAGAAAGGTGGGAATAGGGTTTACCGGATTCACCGCCAAAGACCAGGGTGGGATAAACCACTGTGATTTTATTGGCCATGGCTTCGCTGATGGGAGCGACTTCCACCGGAGGAATAGGGTGTGGTTCTAAAGCTTGATGGCAGAGATATTTGGTGCGGATATAATCAGTACCCAAACTTCCGGCTTCTGGTAATGGTTGCCCTTGGCGGTCCAAAATACTGGCGGTGGAAAAATAAATTATCTGCTCGCATCGTTCTGGGTTGAGCAAATTGATCAAAGTCAGGGTTTTGACCACGTTGATGTTGTAGGTCTCCTGGCGATCGCCCCAACTGGTGGCAATGAGAATGGCGCAGTCAATAGTTTGCAGCAGATCTTTGTGGGCTTCAATATTGCCCATGTCACCGGGGATTAAATGAATATTGCTCCTCAGCTTGGGGTCAAACTGTAACTTATCTGGATTTCTCACCAGTAGGAATAGTTCATGGTCTGTACCCTGGATTAATTCATCCGCTAAATAGTGCCCAATGCAACCACTGATCCCAGTGATAAAAATTCGTTTTAAACCAGCCATAACCATACACTCCCCGGAAATAAATTAATTTTGCTCAGCTTAAGAGCCTGTTGATGTTGATAAAGTTTGACTTTGCCCGCTAAATCGACCCACTAAAACTCCGGCCATACTGGAGAATTTTGACTAAATTTCCCCCAAATTTTGGGTAGGGATACGTTTGAAAAAAACTCCTAGGAAAGCACCCGGATCACACTGGGAATTTCTTTCACTGCTTCCAGTTGGCTGATTTCCTCCAGCGCAGCCCGATAGTCCCCTTCCCGCACATCGTGGGTGACGACCACAATTTCTGCACAGCCGTCGGTAAAGCCAATTTGCACCAGGGATTCCAAACTCACCCCATGGTTACCAAAGCCCATACCAAGGTGGCCAATCACCCCCGGTACGTCGGCACAAAGGAAGCGGCAATAAAAACGGGTGACTAGGTCTTCAATGGAAGACACCTGGCAGTAATGTTGGTGGGTGCAACTAAGCAGGGGATCGAGGGCCGGATTTTCGTCACTGCTGGTGATAATACCGACAATATTGATCACATCGGATACGACGGCGCTGGCGGTGGGCCCGGCTCCAGCTCCCCGACCGTAGAACATCACTTGTCCCAGGGGATCTCCTGTTACTAGGACACCGTTATAAACTCCATTAACACTGGCCAGGGGATGGGCCTTGGCGATTAAAGTCGGATGAACCCGCAGTTGCAAGGTTTCCGAGTTTTCCCCTGCATTACCGTCGGCAATCGCCAAAAGTTTAATTACAAAGCCCAGCCGATCGGCGTAGGCAATGTCCACCGCACTGACGGATCTAATTCCTTCACAGGCCACATCTTCCCGTTTGACCCGGCCACCAAAACCGAGAGACGCAAGGATGGCAATTTTGTCCGCCGCATCCAACCCATCTACGTCGGCACTGGGATCCGCTTCGGCATAGCCCAATTGTTGGGCCGCTGTTAACACCTCGTCGAAATCTGCTCCCTCACTGGTCATGCGGGAAAGAATATAGTTGGTGGTGCCATTGAGAATGCCGACAATACTTTCGATGCGATTGCCCCCCAGGGATTGCTTGAGGGGTTTAATGATGGGAATGCCGCCCCCCACCGCCGCTTCTAGCAGAACGTAAACGCCGTGTTGATTGGCCGCTTCATAAATTTCCGGGCCGTAACGGGCAATGACCGCTTTGTTGGCGGTGACAATGTGCTTTTTATGGGCGATCGCCTGGAGAATGAGGGATCTAGCGGGTTCCAGTCCCCCCATTAATTCCACCACAATGGCAATGTCGGGATCGGTGACAATGGTCTCTAGGTCGGTGGTCAACACCTCCGGCGGCAAATTTACCTGACGGGGCTTATCGAGGGAACGCACCCCCACTGCTTTAATCTCAATCGCTTTGAGCAGAGGACTACGACCCTGGGGCTCCTGCAAAATTTCCACTGTGCCGGTGCCGACGGTGCCTAAACCAAGTAAACCAATTTTAACTGTCACAATTTTCCTCCCGTTGCCTTTCCTTTCTTTAGGTTACTGGCGATCGGCTCCCCATTCTATCTGGACTTGGGGATGGAGAAGAATAACAAAACTTCTTTACTGTTTTTTTAATACCTTTTACACCGACCTGTGTCCCACCAGCCCCAGATTTGGCTTTGTCCCACCGATCGCCTCCTACCTTCTGGTTATCAAGCCTTATTAAGTCCTGAAGAAATAGCCCGCAGTGAACGCTATCAACAGCCCCGGGATAAGCAGCGATTTTTGACCATGCGCCTGGCGTTACGCATACTCCTAGCCCGTCACCTTAATTGTCTGCCCCAGCAATTACAGTTCACCTATGGGCCCCAGGGTAAGCCGGAGTTAGTGGACAGGGAACGGCGATCGCCATGGTTTAACGTCGCCCACAGCGGGAATTATGGCTTGATTGGTGTCAGTGCAGAGGGAGAAGTTGGAGTTGATTTGCAAATTATGTTCCCTAAACCTCATTACTTAAAATTAGCTAGGCGTTTTTTTGCTCCCCAGGAAGTTCGCCAATTGGAGAGTTTAGATAACGAGGAAAGAACTAAGTTGTTTTATCAACTTTGGACGGCGAAGGAGGCATTTTTAAAAGCAACGGGGCAAGGCATTAGCGGTGGCTTGAATCAAGTTATACCAGACAAAAATTTAGCTAAATATCAGTACTTACCGGATAGCGGAGATACAAACCATTGGCGATTATCTAGTCAAGCTTTGTTAGCCGATCAAGGGAGCAACGATAATTATTGGATGGCGATCGCCTGGCGAAATCCGGCAGGTTTCATTGGGAATTCGACAATTTGACTCATTCCCTCAACTGCTTAGACTTGATTGCCTGACCAATTTCTTGTAGGTTCATCACCACAATATCCCCAGAGCCCGGAAAATGTGGGACCATTGAAAACCAAATTAACACGCCCCCAATAAAAGCTTCCGTTACGGGAGGTTGTGCAACGACGGCCCGAACTACTTTTCGTCCAGTATCCAGACAAGATATTGCCCGACATAGTGCCTTCCAACTGTTGGTCGGGTTTGGCATAGTACCCGGTGACGTTTGCCCCATTTTGATTCAGGCTTATATTTCCCCAAGAACTAGTCCAGTTCCCGCCAATAGAAGTTACAGAAGCCACCGGCGGCACAGATGGCGTACTTGCAGTGCTTTGACTCGAACGACTTCCCGTCCATTTTTTTGTAGGTTCATCACCACAATGCCCCCAGTCCCCCGCAAATGTGGAATCATTAAAAACTAAACGAACACGTCCCCAATAAAAGCTTCCGTTACGGGAGGTTGTGCAACGACGAGCTGACATATTTTTCGTCCAGTATCCAGACAAGACATTGCCTGAGATAGAACCTTCTAACAGTTGGTCCGGTTTAGCATAATAGCCAGAAACACTTGTGCCATTTTGAGACAATCTTACAGTTCCCCAAGAACTACTCCAGTCTCCCGCAATCGAAACTTGAGCGAGAGCTGGCTGGCTTAAAGTAGTGCTTACGCAAGCAACGCTCACTGAGACAATCAAGGCAGAGTACGATAAATATTTTTTGAAAGCCAGATGAGTCATAATTTTAATTCTGAATTAGGTTTCTCATAGTCTAGTCATTTTAGCCTAGGATTCAAGAATGTGTTTGAAAAGCCTCCCAGATTTGGCAAAAAACTACTTCAAATTTCCTCATCATTGCTGGAGCTTTAGTAAGCGAATAAATCTATTTAGTTTGTAGCTATTATATTTTTAAAATTCAGAAAAACTCGCAGTATAGAGTTCGTAATTAACACTGCCAGTAACAATGGTTGCACCAGTTTGTCTATTTTGAAAATAGATACGTGTTACTGCGCTATTTCCGTGTAACTCACATTTTTTATCGTCATCACAGATAGGCCCTGTAGTAAAGTTCCCATCATCTTCAGCATCTCTGTTAAAGATTTCAAATCCATCGCTGTTTAATAGCTTTCTCACATCCTTCATTGCCATACCAACTTTTAAATAATTAGGATTAATATCATCACAAATATAATGCTTGATAGGGTATAGCTTATGCATTAGAATATAGTAGATGTTATAGCTATTTTGACTAGTGGGGGAGGCTTGGTAATCTTGATAATAGGTGAAATTAATGCTTTTTGTATTCCAAGAATTGTATGGTTTCCCATCACATTCAAGATTTAAGCGCCCCGTTGATTCAAGTACTTGCGTTTGGTTATTTTCGGTAGAAAAAGTAGCGAAACTACCGGATTTTGAGTTACTATTTCCGGTAATACTGCCATTTTTTATTTTTATGACTTCATAGTCATTGCTAATAATTGTTGTCCATTCACCTTCAGGATATTTATCCGATTCAATATATTCATTTGATAAGGCTGGATCTGCTAGGCCAAAGTTTATTGTGCTCAATAATAAACTGTTGCACAAAATACGGTGAGAGAGCTTGTTCAGCATGACTTATCCCAATTTGTAAGTTTTTTGATTATATTCTTTTTTTGAAATCAGACCACATTACAAAATAATTCTCTAGTACTCTAAATCCTGTCTCTTATACACTCC
>NZ_JADEWJ010000017.1:0-25315 GCF_015207725.1 Synechocystis sp. LEGE 06083 | reverse complement strand
GTGATGAGTATCTTCACCGAATTATTCACCAAGAAAATTGAAAGCCTGGAAACTGTCCGTTAATTTTCCTAACTTTGTGCTCACCCATGGTCGCTGCCACAGTACCAATAATTTGGCTACACTGATGGCAGTTCTTTTTCTCTAGCCACTATGGTCAAGCGACGCAAGCTAATTTCTTACACTGCCTTCAGTACGGCGATCGCCGTCATCACGGGTTGCTTTGGCGGTAACAGCAGTAACGGCCAGGGACAAACGGTCAATGTCGGTACCATGGCGGATCTCAAGGCCAAGGGGGAATTAAAAGGGAACACTCCTAAGGGACCGGTGACGGTGGTGCCCAATGGTAGTGGCGGCCAGATCAGTGCGGTCAATCCCACCTGCACCCACAATGGTTGTCAGGTGGAATGGAAGAAAGCTAACGGTAAATTTGTTTGCCCTTGCCACGGGGCGGAATTTGCTGCTACGGGTAAGGTGCTCAAGGGGCCCGCCACCAGGAATCTGCCTACCTACGCTACCCAGGTGAGCGGCAACAACGTTTTGGTCAAAGCTTAGGGTCTAGCCATGGTTTTCAAAGGCTAGGTTGGACAATTGGTGAGAGGAGAAAATTAATTATGGTGAAAATCCTGGGGGCGACGGTATTAGCCCTACTCAGTTGGGGCAACCCTGGGGAACCATTAGTTGGGCAGGAAGTGGCCTGGCAAGAAGCAAAGGTTTTTGCCGTACCAACCCAAGCGGACCCCGCCATCGACAGAATTGTTGATAATTACCTCGATCGCCTGGAATCCTTGGGTTATGACCGCCAGCGCCAGGGTATCTGGTTGCAGTCGGAGTGGGCCTATTTGGGCTATAACCAAGCCAATAATGCTTTTCCCGCCGCTTCTCTAACCAAAATTGCCACCAGCGTCGCCGCTTTAGCCACATGGCCACCGGATCATCGCTTTACCACCCGTTTTTATGCCGATGGCCCCATTACCGCTGGGGTTTTACAGGGTAATTTACTGATCGCCGGGGACCATGATCCTCTCTTCGTCTGGGAAGAGGCGATCGCCGTTGGCAATGCCCTCAACCGAGCAGGGATCCGAGAGGTGACTGGAGATTTGGTAGTGGTGGGCAATTTCGCCATGAACTTTGAAGCTGACCCTGCCGTAGCGGGAGCTTTATTCAAACAGGCAGTGGATGAAAGCCAATGGTCGGCCATAGTCAATAAAGCCTTTGGGGATCTTCCCTCGAATACTCCCCGGCCCCAGGTAAAAATTGCTGGCACCATCCAGACCCAGGCCGTTTTACCTCCCAACCTAGAACCATTACTAGAGCACCAATCCCTTCCCCTGGCGGCCCTGCTCAAACAGATGAACATCTACAGCAATAACGACATGGCTGAGATGTTGGCCCAGGCCATGGGGGGAGCGGCGATCGTGGCCCAAACTACCTCCCGTTTGGGGGCAATTCCAGCGGCGGAAATTCAGTTGCAAAACGGCTCTGGCCTCGGAGTGGACAATCGGCTTTCCCCCAGGGCAGTGACAAAGATGTACCAAGTTTTAGCAGAGCAGCTCCAACCCCACGGCCTAGGCATTGACGATATTTTTCCTGTTATGGGGCGCGATCGCCAGGGAACATTGGAATGGCGCAGTATGCCCCAGGGATTAACGGTAAAAACCGGTACATTAAATACGGTCAGTGCCCTTGCCGGCATCATTCCCACCCAGGAGCGAGGCACTGTTTGGTTTGCCATTATCAATAATGGCCCCAACTTTGACCGTTTGCGGGTAGAGCAAGACCGACTGTTGCAACAAATCGCTGAGCATTGGCAGATATTGCCAGAGAACTTGAATCCCGGCCCCATGGATAAGGTTTTGCTGGGGGACCCGGCCCGTAACCTAACGCCCCAACCCTCTGAATCTTAGCCGTTGCAACCTAAGGGCATTGCCGCCGTTGTATCCTAGGCGTTGAAAATGCCCGGCTAGCTAATTTTGCTCCCTATGACCCCATCATCCTCCGTTTTCATTCCCGTAATTCTTGCCGGTGGCAAAGGAGAAAGGTTTTGGCCCCTCAGCCGTAAGCAACGGCCTAAACAATTTTTGTCCCTGGATGGTTCCGGGGTCAGTTTGCTACAGGCCACAGCCCAACGATTACTACCCTTGGCCGGGGGCTGGGAAAATTTATGGGTAATTACGGCGGCCCCCATTGCGGAGGGGGTTTTGGCCCAATTGCCTTCATTGCCCAAGGAAAATTGTCTGGTGGAGCCGGAAGGAAAAGACACGGCCCCCGCTGTGGCCTGGGCTAGCTTGGCAATTGCCCAACGCTATGGGGAGGATGCCATCATTGGTTTTTTCCCCGCTGACCACTGGATTAAAGACCAAGCCGCCTATGAGCAAACCTTGGCTGCGGCGATCGCCTATGCCCGGGAAGAGGACGCCATTGTCACCCTCGGTATTAAACCTCATGGCCCGGCCACTGGTTATGGATATATTGAACAAGGCGTATTGCAACGGGAAATGGGCAACCTGCCGGTGTATCAAGTGACCCGTTTTACCGAAAAGCCCGACCGAGCCACAGCCCAGGCCTTTGTGGACAGCGGTAAGTTTAGTTGGAATAGTGGCATGTTCATTTTCCGCGCCGGGGTGGTACTAGGGGAGTTCGCTAACCATGCCCCTCAATTACTCACTGCGTTAAAAGCCCACGGAGCGGCTGCTTATCCAACATTAAAAAAGAAAAGTATTGACTATGTCTTGATGGAAAAAACCCAATTAGCCTCGGTTCTGCCGGCCAATTTTGGTTGGGACGATTTGGGGGATTGGAATGCGTTGGAGCGACTGTTTCCCGAAGCCGAGGCCAATGTGGACTTGGGCAACCATGTCAACTTGCATAGCCAGGGCTGTATTGTTTACGCCAGTGATGAGGACCAGGTAATTGCCACCATCGGTTTAAAAGATGTGGTGATTGTGCGAGAAGGCAATGTCACCCTGGTGGTTCCCAAAGACCAGACCCAGGACATTAAGGGTTTACTCAAACAATTACAATCCCAACCGCAGTACGAAAATTTGTTGTAGGGGAAGAAAGTAATGGCAAGATACAATGGCTGTAATTAAGGCCGTGCAAGTATTGGAACCAATTTTCGATGATCCAGAGTAATAATTTCTCCACTAGTCCTCTTTGGCAACAGGGGGCCGTAGTGGAATTGACCATTACCGGCCTCAATCACCAGGGAGAAGGTATTGGCCGCTTCGATGGCAGGGTGGTATTTGTGCCCGACACTGCCCCCGGCGATCGCCTGGAAGTCAGACTGATGCGGGTCAAGAAAAATTATGCCCTGGCCCAACTGCTCAAAATTTTAGAGCCTTCCCCCCAGCGCACCCGACCGTCTTGCATTGTGGCGGACAAATGTGGCGGCTGCCAATGGCAACATCTGGATTATCAATTCCAAGTAGAAAGTAAACAGCAACAGATTATTGATGCCCTGGAGCGCATTGGTGGTTTCACCGCTTTACCCCTGGAACCCATGTTACAGTCCCCCGCTAGTTTGGGTTACCGCAACAAAGCTACCTATCCCCTGGCTCGCTCCAAAACCGGCCAGGTGCAAGCTGGTTATTACCGCAAAGGCAGCCATCGTTTGGTAAATATTAACCAATGCCCCGTCCAGGACGATCGCCTGAATTTATTGTTGACGGAGGTGAAGAAAGATATTGAAAATCGCGGTTGGTCCATCTATGACGAAGAGAAAAAACAGGGCAAACTACGCCATTTAAGCCTACGCATTGGCCAGCGTACCGGGGAAATGTTGCTGACCTTAATTTCCGCCCATAAAGGTTTACCGGATTTGGAAGAGCAAGCCGGGGAATGGTTGGAGCGTTATCCCGATTTAGGCGGCATTTGTTTAAACATTCAGCCAGAACCCAACAACCGCATTTTTGGCGAAGAAACCATAGTGATTGCGGGGCGGGGCACCTGCCGAGAAAAGTTTGCTGATTTAAGCTTTAGCCTGGGGGCAAATACATTCTTTCAGGTCAATAGTGAGGCGGCGGAGTTATTGTTAACTCGGCTGCAGCAAGCATTAAATTTACAAGGCACAGAATTGTTGGTGGATGCCTATGCCGGTGTGGGCACTTTCACCCTCCCCCTAGCCTGCCAAGTTCGTCAGGCGATCGCCATTGAAGTCAATCAAGACTCGGTGCAGCAAGGACAACGCAATGCTGAGATGAACCAGATTACCAACGTGGACTTTTTAGCTGGTACGGTGGAAACCGTTTTACCCACCCTGTCAGATATTCCAGATATTTTGCTCCTCGACCCTCCCCGTAAGGGGTGTAACCCAGAAGTGCTCAGGGAAATTGTCCAGCAGCGCCCAGGGAAAATTGCCTACATCAGTTGTCAGCCCCCTACCCTATCAAGGGATTTGAAACTCCTCTGTGCTGAGGGCTCCTATGAAATTACCTGGGTTCAAGGTTGCGACTTTTTCCCCCAAACGGCCCATGTGGAGTGTGCAGTGATTCTCCAAGCAGTCAATGGTTAACCAAAGATTTTCTAGGGGTTATGGTAGCGGCAGGCACATTCAGACCACCCAGGCGATCGAGTATAATGGTTGAAGTCAGTACTGTTAGATTGCTATTAGTCCAGTGTGAGGTGGAGCGTTTGCTAAACATTAATTTTCCCCACAGGCAATCCCATTGGCAAAAAATTAGTTTTTCCTCAACCCTCTATCTTTATCCCATCCTTGATTTATTGCTCAATTCTGTGCCCAAGCCTCTGCACAACGAGGTCAGGCTGGGGTTACAGGAGGCTTTAGTCAATGCTGCCACCCATGGCAACGCCCTCAACCCAAGCAAGTCCATCACAGTGGAATACCGCCAATCCGCCCTGGGTTATTGTTGGATCATCACCGACCAGGGCATGGGGTTTGATCGTCCCTGTCCTTGCCCCCAGATAGTGCTTGATTGCCCCAATTGTGTGAGCCCCTGGTTTCCCCCCGATGAGTCGGAGAATGGCCGGGGGTTAGGCATTTTGATGCAAATTTTTGACCAAGTCCATTGGAATGAAGATGGCACCCGTTTGCGCCTGAGCAAGAAAATTAAACGGCGGCCCCAGGGAACTAGTCAAAATGTAATTAAACGCTTCTTCAGCGAAAGCTACCGTTTTCTGAGTTTGTAGAACCTAGTGGTAGCAGAAGTCCCAGACCGTCATCCCGTTGTTTTAGTCCATGGCATTTACGACACCAGGGCCAAGTTTGCAACGATGGTGGACTTTTTGACCCAGGGAGGTTGGTCGGTCCATTGCCTAGATTTAGAGCCCAACGATGGCAGTGCTTCCCTTGCCGTGCTGGCAACCCAAGTACAGCAATATGTCGATCAAAAATTTGCGCCCCAGCAACCAGTGGATTTAATTGGCTTTAGCATGGGGGGATTAGTAACCCGTTATTACTTACAGCGTCTCGGGGGCGTAGAACGGGTCAGGCGCTACATCACCATTTCCGCCCCCAACCAAGGTACCCTCCTGGGCTATAGTTTGCCCTACCAAGGAGTGAGGGAAATGGCCTGGCAGAGTGATTTTTTGCGGGATTTAAACCGAGATTGTTGCGAGTTACTAGCGGGACTCCAGGTGACGGTGATTTGGACTCCCTTTGACCTGATGATTTTGCCTCCCAGCAGTTCCCATTTAGAAATTGGCCGAGAAATTATTTTGCCCGTGCTAGTCCATGCCTGGATGGTATCGGATGCCCGTTGTTTAGCAGAGGTGGCCCTGGCTTTGGCTAAACCTTTGACCTGAGTGAAGCGGGAATTATTGGAATTTCCCCTAGGCCCCCCTATTCGTACAAGCATTCTTCCCCTACTTCCGCCAATTGTCTGGCGATCGCCTTATTGGTTTCGGACTGTTGCACAAGCTTGGTAAATTCCGTTATGGAGTACTTTTGCTTGAACTTATTAATTGTGCAATTACACATTTCCTGGGCCGCCGCCCCCTTGATACCGGCTTGTTCCACCCGACGGAGACATTGCTGGCGGTAATTTTCAAAACTATTTTGTCCCTGGGCTTCCACTGGAACGGCGATCGCCAAGGAGGTAAATAGGCCAAACAGAGCAGTTAAGCCCAAAGGTGTAGCATAACCACGGACAAGTAACTTGAACATTTTGGTAAACACTCCCATCAATTAACAGAAAACTTCTTTCCCATTACCCATAGAAAGCGATAAATCCGAAGAAAAGTATCCCCATAAGCCACAAATTGGCCCTGTACACTCTCCATATTAACCAGAGAAAATTTATGCATTGACCGCGGTCTAAAAGTCTATCTCCAGCCCCTAGCTGGCCCTCAACACCGGATAGTGATCATGGCGAGTAAATTGGGTCATATCACTGAAATAACGCAGTTCAATGCTATGAATATCCAGAATTTGAGGGTCACGGCCAATCCAGCGGTCATTAACGGCGGCCAGCTGCTCACTAACCCCAATTGGGTCTGCTAACTTCTCGATCGCCGGGTCGAAGTAACCAAGGGTGATGTGGGCGGTGTAACGGTATTGCTGCTCAATACCCAAACCGATCAGGGTGGGATTTTGGAAAATGGCTCTTCTTACTTTGAGCATCGGTTCATAATCCGCCTCCCGTTGGGGCACCAAAACCACCCCCAGGGAACGGGGCAACACTAACAATCCCAGCACCTGCCAATGACAGCCGGTGTATTGCCCTGACTGATGTTGATGATCAGCAAAGGAATGTTGTAAACAGCTACAGAGTTGTTTTTCAAAATCTGGGTTATGGCGACGGAGGGCCTGGTAGGGGCCGTCCCAAATTAAATCCGCCACTGTGAGATGCAAACTAGGCGGGGGCACTGCCACCAAACTCTCCCCCAAAATTTCCCCCACCTGGCCCTGCACAGTGGTTAGATGGCCATAAAAGCTTTGATTGATTTGATCATCGGCGGCGATCGGCGTTACCACACTGAAGCCAGGAAAAGGTACCGGTTGCCCTTGGTCAAACTTAGGTGAACCCTGGGCATTGACCAATTGTTGCTCGTAGGCGATCGCCAAGGTTTGGGGCGCCACCCGATTAATATAGCCTTGGTAAGTATCGTCCACACTCGCCTCCCTGACACAGATTGAAAAAGTTCCTATGGCAAGTTTACTGGCTGGGTGGAATCTCTGGACATTTAGTGTCGATCTTTCCAGGTTTTCAGCGGTTAGGCAGGAGCTAAAAAGCCCATTGCAGTGGCCAAAATCCATGATTTCATTATCCCTAGGGGAAAATTCGGCAGTATGACCACGCCAAGATTGCGCATAATGTTTTAGAGTGCCCACGACACCAATGGCCCCGATCGCCGTCTTCCCCTCCATGCACTCACAAAAATTGGTCACAGCCATGAAAATTCTGGTGCTAGCTTGGGAATTCCCCCCCCGCATTGTCGGTGGCATTGCTCGCCATGTGGCAGAACTCTACCCGGAATTGGTTCAGCAGGGCTATGAAATCCACCTAATCACGGTGGCCACAGAGGAAAGCTTACCCCAGGAAATGGTAGATGGCATTCACGTCTATCGGGTACCAGTGCCCCCCAGCAACGACTTTTTCCATTGGGTGGATAACATGAACCATGCCATGGAACACCAAGGGCAAGAACTACTCCGGCAAAAGGAAAAATTTGACGTCGTCCACGCCCATGATTGGTTGGTGGGAGATGCGGCCATCAACCTCAAGCACTATGGCAAAATTCCCCTGGTGGTAACTATCCATGCCACCGAATACGGGCGCTATAACGGACTGTACAACGACACCCAACGCTACATTGCCGGCAAAGAAGGGATTTTGATCTACAATGGCTGGCGAGTCATCGTTTGCAGTAACTACATGCGCCACGAGCTAGAAAGGGCCTTTGGTACCCCCTGGGACAAAATTGACGTAATTTACAATGGCATCCGCCCCGAAAAAAAGCACCGCCGCCCAGGCTTTGATTACCCCAACTTTCGCCGTAAATTTGCCAGAGACGGGGAAAAAATTGTTTACTACGTCGGCCGCATGACCTACGAAAAAGGCATTTCTGTCCTATTAACCGCCGCTCCCCAAGTCTTAGAATCCCTAAACAATCAGGTAAAATTCGTCATCATCGGTGGGGGCAATACCGATCGCCTCAAGCAGTTAGCCTGGAACTTAGGCATTTGGGAACATTGCTTTTTCACCGGCTTCATGTCCGACGAAGATTTAGATAAATTCCAAACCATTGCCGACTGTGCCGTTTTTCCCAGTTTGTACGAGCCCTTTGGCATTGTCGCCCTGGAAAGCTTTGCCGCCCGGGTGCCAGTGGTGGTATCCAATACCGGCGGGTTGGCAGAAGTGGTGCGTCACCATAGCACCGGCATAGTTACCCAAACCAACAATCCCGACTCCCTCGCCTATGGCATCCTGGAAATTCTCTCCAATCCTTCCCTAGCCAAACAATTGGTGGAAGCGGCCTATGAGGATTTGGGCATACGATTCAATTGGTCTAAGCTAGCCGGAGAAACCGCCGCTATTTACGAACGGGTGGTGCAGGAGAGGCAAACAGTCCATTGGTAAGAACCAGACCCTAAATTCCCAACAAAGAGCGGGCAATGAGCAGGTAAATAGCCACCCCCAACACATCCACTGCGGTAGTGATAAAAGGAGCTGACATCAAAGCCGGATCTAGCTTCATCGACTTAAACAAAAAGGGTAAGCCGCCCCCCGCAAAGGCCGCCAACAGAGAAATAATGAATAAACTACTGCCCACCGTAATGGCCACCAACCAATCCCCTTGGAGAAAATAGGCCCACACCGTTACCACAATACCCAGCATCAAGCCTAATAAAGCGCCGGCTCCCCCTTCCCTGACAATTACCGGTAAAACTTGGGTCAGTCGTACATCCTCCGTATTTAAGCCCCGGATGACCACCGTGGAAGATTGAGCCCCCACATTGCCCCCCGCATCAATGAGCAAGGGAATAAAGGCCGCCAACGTAATAGTTTTTTGCAACACATCCTCTTGGGAGTGAATCACCTGACTGGTGAGGGTATTGGTGATTAAAAGAATAAATAACCACACCACCCGCTTCCGGGCCACAGTCATTAAACTGCTTTTAAAATAGTCATCCCCCTGGGATTGCACTCCCCCAGCGGTATAGATATCCTCCGTTGCTTCCTCCTCCAAAATATCAATCACATCGTCCACGGTGACAATGCCCACTAGTCTTTGCTCCGAGTCCACCACGGGCACTGCCAAAAAATCGTAGTGCTGGATGGTGCGGGCCACCTCCTCCTGGTCCGTGTTGGTGTGGACGGAAACCACGTCAGGCACCATAATTTGGGCGATATACTCCTCCGGCCTAGCCATGACCAAATTACGCAGGGAAAGGGTGCCGGTGAGGCGACGGGATTCATCGGTGACGTAGAGAACGTAAATGGTTTCAAAGCTGGTGGCAATGTGGCGGATGCGGTCTAGGGCTTGGCTGGCGGTGTAATCTTCCTTGAGGGAAACATATTCCGTGGTCATGATCCGACCAGCGGTTTCCGGTTTATAGCCCAACAGCAGGGAGGTGGCTTTGCGTTCTTCGTTGCTGAGGTGCTTAAACAGTTGCCTTACCACTTTGGCCGGAAGCTCATCCAATAATCTCACCCGGTCATCGGGGGACATTTGGTTAAAAATTTCCAGTACTTCAGGATGTTTAAAATCCTCCAGGAGGGATTCCTGCACCGGAGGGGCTAAATGTTCATAAACATCGATCGCCTCATTTTTGGAGAGTAAGCGAAAGGCAAGTACCTGGAGCCGACTGGGGAGAGACTCGATGACATCGGCAATATCCGCCGGTTGCACAGGGGTAAGAATGGTTTTAGCCGCATCGAATTGGGAAGTTTCGAGGAGAGTTTCAATCTGGGCCCGCACTAATCCTTGTAATTCTTCTCGGTCAGGATTGAGTCGAACAGTCGTAGTGACCTCTGTCATGGCAACTCCCGGGGCGAAACGACACCCCCCAATATACGTTATCCCCATGCGGTTCCAACCATTTTGGACTGGCAAAAAATCGCCGGTCAATGGTTAAGATTGGCTAAGAACTGATGGATCTCTGTCCGAAAAAATTGTGTTAGGCTGTTCCCATGGGCTAAAAATAAATTTCCCTGGCCCCCTCATACATTCTGAGCCTTGGCCAAATATGGTCTGACCCGGGATCACTGCCTAGGGTTTTGCACCGGGGTTGTGGCTAGCACCTTAAGCTGTGACTTTATTAAACAGATCTGGTGGTGCTTATTCCGTCGGGGTTCAGTTAGACATCATCACAGGAGTCGTCCTTGGTAATGGACTATTTAGAAAGACTGCTCGATAAACTTAGAGAACTGGCCCAGAAGTTGATCGAAGGCTTGCTCGGCCCCCAGGGGGAACCGGAGCCGGAACTAATTCCCATTCCCGTCAACGATCGCCGTTCCCGCCGTTAAAGGGAAGTTAACTGGCTAGTAAAAATATGTCGACTGTGTGGAAAGTATTGGTGCTCCATGGCCCCAATTTGAATTTGTTGGGCCAACGGGAACCGGGGATTTATGGCTCCCTCACCCTAGGAGAAATTGACGATTGTCTCCGGGAAGATGGGGTGGATTTAGGGATAGAAGTGACCACTTTTCAGTCTAATGGGGAAGGGGAATTAGTTAGTGCCATCCATAATGCCCTGGGTAATTACCACGGCATTGTTTTTAATGCGGCGGCCTATACCCACACCAGCATTGCTCTACGGGATGCCTTAGCGGCGGTACAACTCCCCTGTGTGGAAGTGCATCTGAGTAATATTCATCAGCGGGAATCATTTCGCCATATTTCCCACATTGCCCCAGTGGCGATCGGGCAAATTTGTGGCTTTGGGTTAAATAGTTATCGTTTAGGGTTGAGGGCTTTGGTGGACTATCTCAACGAAAAGGCCGATGGTTAAGGATTTTACTCTGTGACGTTGTGGTCTCGGCGGATACTCAGGTAGGCTAAAGCACCAAACAAGGGCACCATGGCCATAGGAGTTAGCGGTGAGGAACGCATCCCTTGCCCATGGTGCAGATTTTGGGCCAGCAATAGGGGAAAGGCCAGGGTTAAACAGAGAAAATCACTACTCATCACGGCGATGAATTGATTGGTTTGTAGTTGTTGCCAATAATCGCCCCAATCCCCCAGAAGCACTGCCCCAAGCGCACAGGCGATCGCCAACAGGAATAAAATTCGCCCCAACCAGGGAGAGCGCCAGAATTTAGCTACTTTTGATGATGCCGAGTTCGATGTCTGGGAATCGGTTTGTGTCGGGGGCGGCCAGATAACTAAATAGGGCAGTAGGGCAAAAGCCCCCAAAAAGAATGACCCTGCCACAAAGGGCCAACCTGGAAATTTTCTCCCCTGGCGATCGCCGATTAACATGGCAGCATAGGCCATGGGCCAGATTCCCATCAGATTGAACAGAGCAATAATAACCGGATTGATGTCCTGCCACTGACCAAGAGAAAGGGCCTTGATTAAAGCTAAGGTTTGGGGATCACTGGGAGGAGCAAAACCAAAGGCAAAAATCACCAATGCCAACCATAGGCCAGCCAACGCTAAACGGTTTAAAACCACAGCAACAAACCCCAGACAAGTTGGAAATCACTCCATAATAGGGAAATGTATCACAAACTCAGAAATTTTTCCTAGGGGCAAAGAGCTGGGGCAGAATCCAAATAGTCTTTCCTAACCTGCAGCAACTCTTGGGATAAAAACTGTTTATTGATTTGTCCAGAAGCCTTAGCTATACGTCCTTGAATTTGCTCCATTACCCCATCATTTTGATTGAGTAGAATAATGGGAGTTTCCTTCACCGCGGAAGATTTTCGCAGCAAACGACAGAGTTCATAGCCACTGATCTCCGGCATGTCGGCATCAATTAGAATTAACTGGGGATTATGGCTAATGGCGGCCGCTAAAGCGTGGCAGGGGTCGTCAATGCAAACGACTTTAAAACCCCGCTGGCCCAATGTTTCTCGCACAACTTGCTGTACAGAGGGACGATTATTGACAGAAATTACCACCGGTAGGTTGGCATCGTCAACTGAAATTTCTTGATAGGGCAACATTTTGATTTCCCCTGACTTAATCCGCGGATAAAATAACAAGGCTAACTCTAAAACACTGCTGTTTGTTTTGCGGGCTAGCTCATATAAACAAGAGAGATTTTTTAACCCCTCCAAGAGATGCTCACACCACTGTTCACTGCGGCGATAGCTCAAATTCAGCATGGTTTTTACTTCTTGCCAATCTTCCACCAAGGGGCGCTGGAAAGGGGAATTGATCTGAGGATATAGTTCTCCCCAGTATCTAATCTTATGTTCTACAGATTGGGTGGTTTTTGCCAATTCTAAATTAAGAAATAGGTCCTTAATGCTATCGTCTTGATCAAAATAACATTGGGTAACGGGAATGGCCAAAAAATGAACCAATGCTTCCTGGGCAAACTGAGTTAGAATCGAGCGGGTTTGCTGAAAGGAAATTACTTCCTGTTTCCAAAGGTCACAGATATATTTATAGTCGTCTGTAATTTTGGGAGGTAGGCTAATTTTATTCTCATTCAGATAATTACCCAGAAGATACCTGACCCTTTGCATCCCCCCCACGCCACTGTTAGCAAAATTAATTTTCCCTTTGCCAAGATAAACCTGCCAGGTGACCAACTCATCAAGGGGATTTTGCACCGTCAGTCTCCCGGTGGCCTTTTCCTTGATTAAGGTTTGCAGGAATTCGCTAGGAATTTGGCGGGTGATTACGGCGGTCATGGGAAACTCCTTTGCAAGCTTTGGAGGATAAATAAGAACAGTGTTCAGTCGATACCGTTGCCGGGGTAAGAACTAAGGGCGAGAAGTTCCCCCATTTCAACTGTTGACTGGGGTTGACATAGGAGAAAATTCTCGGCTCCCTAGGTGTTGCACCAAATGGTGACCATTAGGACTGACCACAGAAGGATTCAAGGAAAACGGCTGGTGTTCGTTGCTAGTCAAGGCACCAAAACATGGATCTCGCTCGCCAAGGCCCTGGGGTCGAAGGAAATCGCTATCTAAGACCCAGACCTAAAAATGTGAGTTAGGATTCAAACTTGCAAAAGCTTGCCTAAAAAATAAGCGGGTAGGAATGGGTCTAATCCTTGGTAACGTCGGGAGTTGAGCCGATGGCATCTACAGCCCGCCGATCACCAGCACAAATCTATCCTAGGAAAATTCCCAGATCTGTCTTGGTCAATTTTTGACAAACTAGTTGATTTTTGACATCAATTTTATTTTTTTGCGTGGGTTTTACCTAGGAAACGCTAACGACTGCGATATTCCTTCGGGGTAATGCCCAAGAGGTTACGAAAATGGTAGTTAAGCTGACTGTGGGAGCTGAAGCCACATCTCAACGCGACTTCGCTAATGGGCAATTCCCTTTCCAGTAATATTATTTTGGCTCGCTCAACCCGTTGTTGAATAATGAATTGGTAGGGTGAACACCCCATTTCCTTTTGGAAAAAGCGACAAAAGTAGGCTGTGCTCATGCCGATCGCCCCGGCCAGAAACTCAACGGTAATGCCTTGGTCGAGGTGTTCTTGGATATAGTCCAAGGTCGGTTGCAGGCGATAATGCCCCGTTGATCCGGAGAGATTGTCTTCCTCTGGTTTTTCTTGCTGTTGATGGTTAGCCATGGCGATCGCCAGTGTAGAGATCAGTTGTTGTCGCCTAAAGGGCTTGATCACATAGCCCTGGGGATTGGTTTTCTGGGCCCGCTCCAGGGTTTCGCCGTCGGAAAAAGCTGTGAGATAAACAATGGGAATGGAATAGAGAGATTTAATCCGCTCAGCCACCTCTACTCCGTCAATCTCTCCTTTAATGCGAATATCTAGCAAAATTAAATCTGGGTAAAATTCAGCAATTTTTTTCAGCGCCGTTGCTCCATCACTGGCGATCGCACAAACTTCATAACCATCGCTCTTTAACAACTGAGCAATGTGCTGGGCCACCAGTCGTTCATCCTCCACAATTAACACCTTACTTCTCATAATACCAACCAAATAATTTTGATTTCTGGTAGCTTTTTTGGTGATTAAGCAAGACAACTAAATTGAAAATTGCAGGGCAAATTTAGCGCCGTCGGCATATTGATAATGCAATTCTCCCTGCAGTTGCTCGGTAAGACTGTAAATAAGTTGCATACCCAAGCTATCAGTATTTTCCAAGTCAATCTCCTTGGATACCCCCACTCCGTTGTCTTGTACTTGGAGGCTATAATGATTTTCCACTGAGGTAAACTGAATTGAAATTTCTCCAACTGCGGTGGGAAAAGCATGTTTTAAAGCATTAGACACTAATTCTTGAATAATCAACCCCAAAGGAATAGATTGTTCCAGGGGCACTTTAACTTGCTCAACCAAAAGTTTTATACTAATATCTCCCTGGTGAAAACCATAGCTTTGGCAAATGTTATGGGTTAAATTTTTGAGATATTCATTGAAATCAATATTGGCCAAGTCTTCACTGCGATAAAGTTGCTCATGGATAAGGGCCATGGACTGAATACGATTTTGATATTCTTCACTTAACTTCTGCACCATTGGAGATGCTTTACTAAATTGCAGATAAAGCAAACTAGACATGATTTGCAAATTATTCTTAACCCGATGATGAATTTCTTTGAGTAGAACTTTTTTCTGTTGCAACTCATTGGTTAACTGAACAAAAAGATGATTTTTTGAAGCTAGTTCCTGTTGGGCCTGCTCATATAAAATGGCCTGCTGAATTGCGATTTCAAACTGGTTAGTTATCTGCTTAAGCAAGTCGATTTCCGTTGGTTCCCAAAGTCGAGTCTGATCACATTGATGGATGCAGAGTAAGCCCCATAAAACTGCGTCATTGACCAATGGTAAAACCAAGTTAGCCCTCACTTGTAAACCGGCTAAAAAATCAATATGGCATGGACGTAAAGTAGATTGATAAATATCCTCAATGGCTTGGATTCTACCCTGTTGATATTTGTGGGCGTAATTGCTACTAAAGCAAGTTTCTTCAATAGTTTGATTGAGGAGAGATTGAAAAGGGGGTAATACTGATTCTGCCACAATATCCCCAATGGCAAAATTTGTAGCTGATGCAAACTGAAAAATCACCACTCGATCCGCCCCTAAAAATTGACGAATTTCCTGCACCACCGTTTCAAAAATAGTTGGTAGATCTAAAGATTGGCGAATGCGTTGGGTAATCTGCCTTAGTAGTAACTCCCGGCGCCCCTGTTCATAGAGCTTTTGCTCTTGTTTTTTACTATCACTAATATCCTGGGCTGTACCCAAAACCTTGGTAACTTGGCCATAGTCATCTCGAGCAAAAACCACTTCCCTGGAACGTAACCATCGCCAAGACCCATTTTTGTGCCGCATACGATATTCGGTGGTTAAAATCTGACCTTCCTGGGCAGTTTGCCAAAAGTTTTGATTTTCATAGAGGGTGGATAAATCATCGCCATGGATAATATCTAATAACAACTCGGTGCCACCATTTTTAAATTCATCTGGGGTGTAGCCTAGGATTTCTAAAGACTGATAATTAACATAAATATTTTTCCAGGCAATGGGATCTAAAATGTATAGAATTTGGGGAGAATAATTGGCCAATTTTTCGATGAAATGTTGACTTTCCCGTAGGGCATTTTCCACCTCCAATCTGGCGGTAATATCCCGCGCGATTTTAGACGCTCCCACCACCTTTCCGTGCTCATCTCGAATGGGAGAAATGGTCAGGGCAACATCAATTTTACTGCCATCCTTGCGTTGTCTTTGAGTTTCGTAGGTATTAATCCTCTGACCTTGGCGAATACATTCAGAAATGAGATCCTCTTCTATGATTAAATCTTCAGGAATCAGCTTGGTGATATGGGTGCCAATCATTTCTTCAGCCGTATAGCCAAATAATCTTTCGGCGGATTCGTTCCAGCTAGTGATTATTCCATCTAGAGTTTTGCTAATAATGGCATCCTGGGAAGATTCCACAATGGCGGCTAATTGCGCTAGTTGGTCTTTGTTTTTTTCTAGGGCTTCTTTTGCTTGGGTTTTATCCTGAATTTCCTGTTCTAACTGTTGATTGATTTTTGCTAATTGAGTAGTCCGGTCCTCTACCCTTTTTTCAAGATGATTGTTTAATTCTTGTAGCGCTATTTCGGCTGTTTGTCTTTCTTTAATTTCTTGATTAAGGGCAAGATTAAGGCTGGCCAATTCTGTGGGAGATTTTAAGTTCAGAGCATTTGGTACAATTTTAATTAATTCAGAGACGGTGATGACGGAAGCGATCGCCATGGAAGCTTTAATTGCACCGGATACCCAATAGATGGGATACCAGAGGGTAACAATGTCAAAAAAATGACTGGTACCACAACATAGAATAAAGGCCCCAAATAGAAAAATAATGTTGGGAAAGGGAATATCCTGTCGCTTACGCAAGAAGTACAGCAGAATGACGGGGATGGAATAGTAGGCGATCGCCGTGAAGAAATCGGCGGTGACATGGAGCCAGACCAGGGGAGTTTGCCAAAGATAGCAATGGCCATGGGGCATATAGCCATTGGCTTGAAAAAAGTCTCCCAGGGTAAATGCGGTGATTGCCATGGACATACCTTTGGTTAAACTGCTGGAACAGGCTAGGCTAATCGAATACTAAACAATGGTGACTATTTACACCATTCAATATCTACCTAATTTATTTCAGCTTTTCTTGCCTAGGGTAGATTTGACTATTTTCCAAAATTTCTTCCGCACCATGGGCGATCGCCCGTAGTTGGTCTAGTAATTCGTTGTCAACATTGCCCCAGAGTTGTCGTTGGTGGGCTTCCAATAACCTTTCCGCCATATCCCTTAAGGCCCAAGGATTGTGCTGTTGCACGAATTTTTGTACCTTGTCATCGAGTAGATATGCCTGGGCCACCCCCGCATACATAAAATCCTCTACACAATGGGTAGTGGCATCGTAGGCAAAGAGATAATCTAACGTAGCCGCCATTTCAAACGCTCCCTTATAGCCATGGCGCATCACTCCGGTGATCCATTTGGGATTGACTACTCGGGAACGGTAAACCTTGGCAATTTCTTGCCTTAATAACTTAATTTTGGGCTGGGCAGGGTTGGCATTATCTCCAAAATAAACGGTGGGATTTTGCCCCGTCAATGACCGCACTGCCGCCGTTAATCCCCCTTGAAATTGATAATAATCATCGGAGTCTAGTAAGTCGTGTTCTCGATTGTCTTGGTTATGCAAAACAACTTGGAGATTTTTTAACCGCTGCTCAAATACTTCCGGTTGATTGTGGCCGACGCCCTGGCGATCGTAGGCATAGCAACTCCAATTGAGATAGGCCCTGGCTAAATCACTATCGTCTTGCCAATTTTGCGCCTCAATTAATCCTTGTAAACCCGCTCCGTAGGCCCCTGGCTTAGAGCCAAAAATACGATAGGTTGCTTTAGTGACGGCTTCCTCCATCGGTAAACCTAATTGTTGCCATTGCTTTGTTTCTTGCTGAACTTTTGCTGCTAAAGGATTCATCGCTTCCGGTTCATCCAATTGACTCACAGCGGCGATCGCCTGGTGGAGAAACTCCACTAAATTCGGGAAACTATCCCGAAAGAATCCAGAAATTCTGACAGTCACATCCACCCGGGGTCGTTTTAGTACGGTAAGGGGCAAAATTTCAAAATCAATAATGCGACGGGAAGGGCCGTCCCACACTGGTTGTACTCCCAACAGGGCAAGAACCTGGGCAATGTCATCCCCGCCTGTGCGCATGGTGGAAGTGCCCCAAATGGAAATGGCCAGGGTTTGGGGATATTCTCCCTGGTCTTGGGTGTACTTTTCAATTAAGGTTTCGGCGGCCCGACGGCCAATGTCCCAGGCCGTTTCCGTGGGAATGGCTCGAATGTCCACTGAATAAAAATTCCGTCCCGTCGGTAATACATCAGGTCGACCCCGACTAGGTGCTCCCGCTGGACCACTGGCAATATATTCACCATTTAAACCCCGGATTAAATTGGTGATTTCTTGGGGAGTTTGTAGTAGTAGTGGCAGAAGAATTTTTTCAATGTAATCAAGACTAGGTTTAGTTTTACCATCGGGCTTTTGGAAAGATAAATTAACTATTTGATCCGTAGTTATTCCTTCAAGTAAACTTCCCACTAATTCCTTCGCAATTTCTTCTAAAATTTCAATCACCTGTCCCCCTATGCGACAGGATTTAAATGGTTCAATCAGTTTACCCAATCCCCATTGTTGCAAATTCATCACCATAATGGAAGACAATTGCCATGGTTCTTTGGAGTCATCTAAAACTGGATCAAACTCTACTCCTAAATCAAGGGCGATCGCCTGGGTTAAACCAAGTCTTTGATAGGACGGCGATCGGGCAATGCTAATTACTAAATCCCGCAACTGTTCCCCCTGGGGAGTTTGACCAAGAATATGTAGACCATCCCGAATTTGGGCTTCCTTTAGTTCACACAGATAACTATCCGCCGAAGTTAACAAAGATTGTAAATCTCTCAGGGCCGGAGCGGTTAAACCTAAATCAGTTTGCAAATTGCTGGTTGCCAATAATTTACAGAGGCGATCGCCAATGGTCTTAACGCGAGTTGGATCCAAAGCCTGGGCTTCATAATATTCATCAATTAGAGCCTCTAATTTTTCCAAATCACCATATAATTCTGCCCTAGTTAAAGGAGGAGTTAAATGGTCAATAATGCAGGCCTGGCTCCGGCGTTTAGCTTGGGTTCCTTCCCCTGGATCGTTGACAATAAAGGGATAAAAATTAGGCAAGGTTCCTAGGGCAATTTCTGGGTAGCAATGGTCAGATAAAACAACACTTTTGCCCGGTAACCATTCCAAATTACCGTGTTTACCCAAATGAATTACCGCCTGGGCAGAAAATTCCTGACGTAACCAAAGATAAAAAGCCAGGTAATGGAGAGTAGGTTCTAAATCCGGAGCATGGTAGTTCAAACTAGGATCAAAGTCATAGCCCCGGGCCGGTTGAATACCGACAAAAACATTACCCAATTGGATGCCACTAATGGCAAATTGATCCGGTAAGTTATCCCAACTTTCCCTATCCTGCCAACGCTCTGTCATGGCCTGTTGTACAGGCTGGGGTAAATTTTGAAAAAGCTTCCATACTTTTTCTGTGGTAATGGTTTGATGAACAGCTCGATATGAGGCTAATTCCTGGTCATTAGTTACCCCTTGGGTTAATTGTTTAATTAAAGTCTTAGTATCCTGGGGAATTAGGTCAAGAGTATAACCAGCATTTTTTAAAGCTTCTAAAATCTGCAAACAACTAGCAGGAGTATCTAGCCCCACCCCATTAGCTAAACGACCATCTTTGTTGGGATAATTGGCTAAAATCAGGGCAATTTTTCGTTGGGAAATTTCAGTTTGAGCGCAATTAATAATATTTTTAGTTAGCTCTGCCACCCAATCAACCCGATCTGGCACAGGCTCATAAATTATCACTTCCGTTTCCAGTTGGGGATGACGAGTTGCCATCGCTTTAAAAGAAATTGCCCTGGTGATAATTCTGCCGTCCACCTCCGGCAAAGCCACATTCATAGCTAAGTCCCGTGGGTTCAGTCCCCGCGTCCCTTCCTGCCATTGTTGGCGATCGCCACCGCTAAGAATTACCTGGAGCACCGGGACATTCAGTTTTTGCCAGAGGGGAATGGTTTCGAGATTACCAACCTGTCTTTGTAACTTAGCCAGGGAAAAACTAGTGGTATTTAAAATAGCGCCTAAAGGCTGACTCAAATTGTCTAAAACAGCTAAGACTTCTGCTTGTACGTCCGGCTCCCGTAGGGAAGAAACATAGATAGCAAGGGGATTTAAATTATATTTTTCTAAAGCTTTATAAAGAGCATCAATGGGAGTTGTATTACCTGATAAGTAGTGGGAACGGTAAAAAATAATCGCAACAGTTGTAGTGGGCATTTAAATAACTCGATCATTGCCGCCATCTAAAGGTAACTGAGCACCAGTGATTTTACTAAATAAGGGACTAGTCATGGCTGTGACTAATGCCGCCACATCTTCACTGGTAACTTCTACTTTCAGTAAATTATTAGCTTTGTATTCTTCCACTGTTAAACCGTAATGTTGTGCCCTGGCTTCTAGCACTTCCTCTGTCCAAAAACCTGTATCAAATACTCCATTAGGATGAATAGTATTCAAGCGAATATTGTCCTTAGCCCATTCCAAACTGGCCACCCGCATTAACTGATTTAAGGCCGCTTTTGACGCTGAATAAGCCGCTAAACCTGGCCCCGGTGCAGCCACATTTTTAGAACCAATTACCACCACCCGGCCTCCCCTGGGAGCTAACTTTAACAGGGGATAACATTCCCGTAACAGAGTTAAATTGGCATCTAAATTAATGTTTAAAACCTTTTGCCATTCCAGCGTAGATAATTCGGCGATCGCCCGGGCCACGGGAAAAATACCCGCATTCAGCACCAGCATATCCAGACCGCCAAATTGGGCTATGCCCTGCTCCAGAGCTTGTTTAAAAGCATTGGTATCCGTGAGGTCGCATTCAATGCCAATAAAGTCGGGACGATGATAAAGATCTTTGATACTGGGTTGAATATCTAACGCAATCACCGCCGCCCCTTGTTTCAGTAATTGGGCAACGGAAGCTTTACCAATGCCGGAAGCGCCCCCCGTCACTAGGGCCACTTCCCCGGCAAACATGGGAGGATTGCCAGCTTGTTTTAATTTGGCCTGCTCCAAATCCCAATATTCCACCGCAAAAATGTCCGACTCTGGCAAAGCTTGGTAACCACCTAATCCTGTGGCCCGCTGGATAATTGCCATGGTGTGCTGATAAATATCCCCGGCGATCGCCGCACTTTTAGCAGAAGTACCTAGGGTAAGCATGCCCAGTTCTGGATCAAGGATAATGCGGGGGGCTGGGTCGAGCATGGTTTTAGTTTCCCCACCTTTGCCGTCGTTGCGCTGAAAATACTGTCGATATTGCTGGGCATAATCCCCTACGTCCCGACCTAATTGGGGTAGGCGTTTGGTGCGAATAACGTGATCTGGGGTAGCGGGGCCTTGCTGGCTAATGGTGGCTAAATCGGGTCTTTGTGCAAAGCTTAAACTAGCTTCGTCTTGATATTGCCGCATTACCAAGGGAAAACCAGCTACTTTGCTTGCATCACAGCGTAATTGGGCTAATACCAATCTATTTTCCGTGGTTGCTCTTTGGGGTTGACCATAGTCAATCTGCCAGACTCCTTGATTTTTGAGATATTCTTCCGCTTCATTCACTAAACTGATCATGCCTTCATAAGCTTCCCTCGCGGTGGCCCCAAAGGAAAAAATGCCATGATTCATTAACACCATGCCCACTGTTCCCCCGTGGGCTTCGGCAGTGAATTTTTCCGCACACACCCGAGCTAAATCAAACCCCGGCATCACATAGGGAATAATTACCAGGCGATCGCCGTAGATTTCTCGAATTCTTTCTTCTCCATTGGCCGTATTGGTAATGGTTACCACTGCATCGGCGTGGGTATGGTCCACATATTTGAACGGTAAAATGGCGTGGAGAATGGTTTCCACCGAAGGGCTGGGGGCACTGGCCAGGGTCATTTGGGTCTTTAATTCATTGACCATCTGGCGATCGGATAATGCCGTCAACTTAGATAGTTTGAGCAAATGGGGCATTCTCACCGGGGCAAACCCGGCTTCCTCAATGGTGGCCAAATCCCAACCACTACCCTTGACATAGAGAATGTCTTCCTTTTCCCCCACCAAATTAGTTACTTGACATTTCACCGAGGTATTGCCGCCGCCATGGAGCACCAGGGACGACTCCCGACCCAGCAAACGGGATGTATAAACCCGTTGGGGTAAATCCCCCTGATATTGGTTTGCTTCCTGGTCATCCCATAAACTCTTCATAACGCCTCCGGTCAATTGCTGCGGTTGCCACCAAGGGTATTATCCCTGCTTTCGGCCTGGGAAGATTGTGACTGTTTTCTCCGCAAGACACAGGTGTTCCATATCCACACAAAGCAATCCCCCCATGGACGTAGAGAGTTAGGGGGGGATTTCTAGGAAAGTTATGGGGGAGAGCCGGATCAGTGAATGTCAATCTCAAAAGACCTGGACCGACTCAGTTTGGTAATAACGGTCAGCAATAAAGACTTAGGCCAATAAACCCAGGGTTTTGCCGTTGGATTTAGCCAAACGGATTAAATTTTGGCGCTGTTTGGCATCGATGCCCACCCAGTTACAAAAGTTGGTGATGGTCTGGCAATGGAGGGCGATCGCCTTGCCACGGATCTGATTGAACTTAGCTTTGCCCAACTGTTGACGAACCAAAATAACGATGGGGGCGAACATGGCAGTGACTCCTAAATTCCTACAAATAATCAAGAAAAATAATCATTCCTGGGGCATTGGCTTTGCTCCCTAGGGAGACTTCCTTTGCCTTATGTAAATAAATGTAACAGCTTTGTAAATTTTTGTAAACTAAAGTTGACAAGAAGTTTTTTTGTCGTTAAACGTCGCCATGAAAAAAGGAGCCGACTTGGGGCTCCCTTGACGTTTGATGGTGTTTGGCTTGGTTAATTGCCGGATTCACTGGAGTCTTCCGGCGGCTTGAGGGCATCCTCGCTCCCCTCTGGCAAATCAATAAACACCCGTTCCCTGGGCCCTAGTCCTCTGAGAATTTGGGTTTTGTCGTCCAACACGAGGCCAATGGTGACAGGCTTAAACTGGGGCTTATCCTCTGCATCGGGCACCATGACCCCGGTTCTCCCCCCCACAGTCACAATGGCCACGGTGGGCACAGTTAAAGCATCGGTCAACCTATCCCCCTTGAAGACCACGTCCACGTTCATCTTGGAGCGCAATTGTCCCTGGCCCGTGGTTAAACCAATGGTGACCTCAAAGGAAGTGACATTATTTTCCACAATGGCTTCGGGGGCAACCCGGATTACCCGGCCCGTAAAAACTTCGTTGGGAAAGGCGTCGGCCACAATGTCCACCATTTGCCCCGGACGGAGAGCGGAAATGTCAACTTCAGGTACCCTGGCCACCACTTCTAAACCCTGGGCTAAAGCCACAATGGAAGTGGAGGTAGCGGAAGCTGTACTGGAAGCCGAGGTGGTGGGAGTAACAAAGGAACCCACTGTGGCAAATTTTTGGGTGATGATGCCGTCAAAGGGGGCCAAGATGAAGGTATCTTCATAGGCAATTTTGCTCCGCAGTAATTGGGCTTCTGCCTGGGAAGCGGCGGCTTGGAGAGTGGCCAATTCCGTTTCGGCGGTGGCCTGTCGTTGTTGCAGTTGGGACATTTGGTCCACTAGCCCCTGTTCTGCTTCGGCGATCGCCCCTTGGAGTTGGATAATTTCTTGCTCAATCTGCCCCACTTCTGGGGAGGCGATGGTTTTGGCATTATTGAGGCGACTTTGGGCTTCAAATAAATTGGCCTGGGCGTTTAAAAATTCATTGGAAAGTTCATCATACTGATCCTGGGTAATGGCCCCTTCCTGGAGGAGGCTTTGATTACGATTGCGACGGTTTTCCGCCAGCTTGAGGCGGGACTGGGCCGAAGCCACCTGGGCTTGGAGTTGGTCAATGTTACTGGGAATGCGGGATTGGGCTTGTTCCAAACGAGCCTGGGCACTGGCCAATTGGGAGCGGGCCTGGGCAATGCGGGTACGACCTTGATTCACTTGGGCCCGCAGTTGGTCAATTTCAGCCGGAATTCTGATGCGAGCTTGTTCATACCTGGCGATCGCCTCCTGTAAACGGGCTTCTGATTGCTTACCGTCGGCAAAAAACTCTTGATTTTCCATCACCGCAATGCGATCGCCTTTTTTAACCACATCCCCCTGTTCCACAAAAAGTCGCAGTAAACGGCCGGGGGCTTTGGGGCTAATGTTGACGGTTTGTTGGGGTTGAACGGTGCCATTGGCCTTAATTTCCACCTCCAGGGGAGACTCCGTCGCCATGACCGTATATTTATCCAATTCTGACTGGCGGGAAGGGCCATAGGCCGAACGGTAGGCAAAAATTCCCACCACCAAGATCCCTAGCCCCAACAAACCGAGCAGAATAGGTAGGGGTTTTTTCATTGATTGGACAAGGGGCATGGCCATGGGCACTAAAAAATTGGTCTGTTGATCTTTAAGGTAATTTAGTAATCCCCCCTAACCGTTTGGTCAGGACAGATTAAGATTCGACTTCCGTTTCCAAATCCGGCTCAAATTGATCTTCCCCCGCTCGCTTGACCCGCTGGAAATAACGACCACTTTTGGGCGGTAGGGGCAAACTCTTTTCCTGGTGAAAATCCTGCTGTACTTTGTAGGTCAAACGGGGGGAAACTTGACGGATAATTTCCGTTAAGAGGCGATCGCCAGTGGATTGGATTAACTTCATAGGCAGCTTGTAGATATAGCCAGGGAACTGCACCGCCACATCCATTTTCAAGTCCCATTCCACCTGGGTAATGGTTTCCGGCCAGGGAATTTCCGCTTGGGCAAATTGTTTTAAACTTTTCTCCGTCAGGCGATCGCCATTGACCTGATGCAGAGTCATATTGGACAGAAAGTCTACCTCGTAACCCAGATCGGGGCCGTCAGGTAAAGGAACCGTATGCATCAGATAATTGCCATCCTGGGGAGGTTCCAGCATCACAGCAATTTTGGGCTCCACATCAAAACCCAAAGCGCCAAATTTACCAATGGTTAATACATAGCCATGATCCCCCAAAGGATCTGCTTGCATAGGTTGAGCACAGCGACGGAACCAACCTTGGTGGGCTTGTAGATAATCTTCTACCTCTTGCCCGGAGGCAAACATTTCCATTCTGCCTTGGAAATGGGTTTGGAAACGGACTGGGGGAAAGCCATTGTCCTGGGGGTCAACGGGTAGGGGTTGGGAATTATGGGTCAAGGCAATGTGAATTCAATAAAAACTATTGTGAACCAGGATTTCAGGTGAGATTGTCCCAGAACCTAGCTATTTGATTCTAGACACTAGACAGATTAATCAAAATCCCCCAAAGTTTGAGGGATTAAGAAAAATCATTTAGATCAAAAATATAGTCTTGTCTGCTTTGCAAAGGGTTCAACTGAGCGATCAGGCACCCAAATCGACCTGTACTTCTCCGTTTTCCACCCGCACAGGGAACACCGGCAGGGGCTTTTCCGCAGACATTTTGCCCATCAAGCTCCCCACCACGGGAGGAAAGGGGCTCCATTCCTTCACAGCGCCGGAACAAAGGTCGAAGGCACTGCGGTGGAAAGGCTGTCTCTTATACA
>NZ_JADEWJ010000235.1:0-6512 GCF_015207725.1 Synechocystis sp. LEGE 06083 | reverse complement strand
TAAGAGACAGGTACTAATATATCTGCAATGGATAAAATCGAAGGGATTTCTGCTCTCTTTACCCATCCCATTTCCCTGACATATTCTTTAACCCATAAATCATTCTCACCTAAAAAGTCTAGGTTATTATCTATACCAGTTCTTATTAGCACTGTTTTTTTTCCAGCCCGATTTCTGGTACCGATAGCTAGGTAAAGTTCTCTTACCTCTTCTTGGTTAGCTAAGTGTACATTCCCGGTATAACAAATGATTGTCGATTTCTCGCTAATTTCTAGTTTTTTGAGCAGATCTAAATCGGGGAGACGGGGATAAAATTCTAGGGAATCAACACCGGGAAAAAGATTTAAATAGGAGATGTTAGGCTCAATAAAATCCTTAAGCTTTTCAATGATAATTGTGACTCCATCAGCTGTATTTAGAAAATCCTTGTATTTTCGAGGATGGGAGAGATTATGGGGTAAAAGCCTTTCTGCATGGGTATCAAAATTATCCAGAGATATTCCCAGGAATCGACTAGTTACGCATTCTTCGTTATCTTCTAAATGAATAATAAGGGCAATATCATATTGGACTGATAGTTGGCAGCAAAACTTTCTCACATGTTCCCGAGGAGTCCAACAATGAACAATTTGAGGAGGAAAACCATTTTCAAATTTACTGGGCAGTTGCTCCATGTGGTTGTAGTCAACCACTGAATACAAACAATTAGGCATTTCCTTGACTGAATCTTGATTATAGGGGACGGCAACAACACAATCACACCCAAGCTTTACTAATTCATTTGCATAATGATGAACATGCACTGCACTATTGGCGGGAAAGTCAGAATGGGAAACTAATAAAATATTATGGGGCATGGTAGTGGTTGCAAGAAGTCGCTTACAATGGTCTCAATACACTCTTGTGACCTGTGGCTAGATGCACTTAATATCGGAAGAAGATAGGATTACTACAGATAGGGGGTCCTATTCTCCTTGTCGCCGACATAGGTGAAGAATGTCTAGTTTTTGAAGGTTTAGTCGCCCTAATTACTTTAGCCTATCAATGTCTGAAATTTCCAACAATTTTTACAACTTACAACAGGAATTGCTTGGGGCGTTGTTAGCTCTTGAACGAAGTATAAAATTCAAAGAAATTGACTTAATTGCGGGTTATTGCGAAATCAATAATTCCCATAACATTAAAACTGTCCTTAAAAACACCTTCGATTTTAGCACTAATACACTTAAGCTTTCTTCTGGCGATTTATATTTTGAGTCTGGGGAGATTCTGTCTACACAGATAGTACGTCAATTAGATCACTATATTCCTCGGCGCCTTCTCTGTATTCCCTGCTGTCCTGAAGACTATTATTTAGGATTGGCAGTTAAACGTCTTTACAACAGTCCTTTGTGTGTACTAATAATAGAGGACGCGTTTATTTCTTTTAATAATAAAGAAAAAGAGTTAGCCTGGAAATTGTTTAATCAAGCAAATCTTTGTTTGGGGGGATCTCCACAATTATGTGAAACCTATGGCAGTAGATTTAATCGTAAATTTTGGTTTTTTCCTCCGGTAATAGAGAGAAGAATAATTAAAACTGAAGCTCCGAATATTGATGACCATAATCTAGCGGAAAGTAAAGGGATCACTGCTGGTGATAATTGGAGTCAAGAATACTTAGATAAATTACGTAAGCTTTGTAGTTCTGCAGGCATAGAACTGGATTGGTATGGTGATCCTAATCGCCAGTTACTGATGTTTAAAGAAGAAGAAATAGCAAAGGATGGAATTAATTTTAAAGGAAAAATATCAGAAGATGAGTTGGTTATTCTAATGCGTTCTGCCAACTTTGCTGTGATCCCTACGGAAAGTTTTGACAACCATGGCAATAACCCAAAATCAACTAGTCTGAGTTTATCTTATCTTCTTTGTTTAATCACCGCCGCCGCCAATCTACCAATCTTGGCTTTAGGAAATCCTGAAAGTGTGATTGGTGATTTTATCGTAAGTAATGGTTTGGGTTTAGTTAGTAGTTATCGACCCCTGGAATTTTCCCAAAAATTAAATGAAATTCTACAAATAGATAATCAGAAGAATATGCGGCGTCAATCGCTACTTTTAGGACAAAATCTCAGTGTTGATGGTGTGGCTCAATGGATGTGGGATTCTTTATCCCAAGGTCACCCCAGAGATTATCGTTTTCAAAAAATCCAAAATTTAGTCAAGGTCGCCGATGCCAGCGTGGTTATCACCCTAAATGAGGTTACCCCTCGCCATGGTACGGGAGCCTTGATACGCCGAGTTTTTGCTGATGATAGTCAAATTATTTCTGTGCGTGTGAATAATGACTATGGAGGAGACCATTGCTTTGGTGTTCAATCCTATCATTTTCCCCATTATGGCTGGACTCGTAAGGATATTTTCACCAATATTACTCATATTTTCGCTGACCACCAAGTTAGTCGGATCTTTTGTGTCCCCTATAGTACTGCCGATGTGCTGACGGCGATCGCCATTAAGGAATTATTTGGAGCGCCAATGGGTATTTGGATTATGGACGATCAGAATGTAACAGTTAATAATATTTCCGATGCCCTCATGGAGGAATTTTTGCAAAAGGCAGATGTGCGCTTTGCCACCCATCCAGAACTGCGGGATGCCTATGAAAATAAATTTGGTTTAAAATTTTGGATTTTGCCAGCGGTGGTTCCCCATGGGTTAATTAAAACGGAAACTTTTCAACCCACTTCAGACAACTGTGAACAAAAACGGGGCGCTCTGTTAGGCAGTATCTGGAGCCAACAATGGTTTTCTGACCTCTGCCACAGTATGAAGAAAGCTGGTGTGCAGTTAGATTGGTATGGCAACTCTAAATATTATTGGCTGACAGAATCTAATGAAGATTTACAAGCTAAAGGTATTTATCCCCAAGGACTATTACCCGAAGATAAATTGGTGGAAAAACTGCAGGAATATCCTTTCATTGTGGTTCCCTATGGCACCATGGATGAGCGGGATGATCAACCCCAATTTTCCCAGCTAAGCTTACCTGGACGGATCTTGTTTGCCCTGGCCACATCCAACACCCCGGTAATTTTGATGGGGAGCCCAAAAACCTCCGCCGCTAGTTTTATTCATCGTTTTCAGATTGGGGTGGTTTGTGACTATACCCCAGAGAGCTTTGGGGCCGCTGTAGTCGAAGTGTTAGACTCCAAACGTCAAAGAGTTCTTAGGGAAAATGCCGTAGCCGTGGCGGAAAAATTTGGAGATAAAAATATTGATAGTTGGATTTGGGACTCCCTGGCTGAAGGACAGGCCGCCGATGACCGCTTTGAATCCCTCTTCCGGCGATCGCCGATTGACTTAGTGCATTTCATTGAACCTCCAGTACCCAGCCTGATCTATAAAGATTACGCCCAGGTGTATCAAGTGATGCGTCGCTTAGATGTCAACCATTACCGTCCTGATTTTGTCATGGATGTGGGGGCGTCCCATGGCATTTGGTCCCATACCGCCAGTCAACTTTTTCCCGGAGCCCGGTTTATTTTGATTGATCCTCTGATTAATCGCTATGAACAGGCCGCCCGCAACTATTACCTGAAAAATATTCCCCAGGCAAAATTCCTCGAGATTGCCGTTTCTAACCAATCAGGGCAGCTCAGTTTTCAGGTTTCCCCCGACCTCTATGGCAGTTCCCTGCTCACCCCAGCAGACTTTCGGGACTATGAAACGGTGACAGTGGCGGTTAAAACCCTAGACCAGGTGGCTGAAGAAGAAAATCTCCAAGGGCGGGGTATTCTCAAACTTGATGTGCAGTGCGCCGAACATCTTGTCTTGGCGGGGGCAAAAAATTTCCTCGAGCAAGTGGATTTAGTGGTGGCAGAACTTTCCTATGTCCGCTACGACGAAAATGCCCTGGTCTTTTTAGAGATGCTCAATCTCCTGGAACAATTGGGTTTCCGCTATTACGACGAAACTGGCGAATGGCGATCGCCCATTGATGGTACCCTATTGCAGAAAGAAGTGGTGTTCATCCGTCAGGATTTGTTAATGCCTGAAACCAGTCGTAAAATCTAGTTCGTTTTGACTTATTTTACTCAAATAATGTCTCTAGTTTATCTTTTTTGCTGATACTACTCTCCATCTTTCTGTCATCTAATGCTCAAGCAATTGCTAAAAAACAACCGCGCCATCCAACGAATCAAATCCTTGAAGGATCTTGTACTGGAAAAATTAGACTACCTCCGAGAAGCAACGAATTACGTCAAAGATGTCAGCCTACAGAATCGCCAGGCCATTGGAGCATTTACAGAGCAACAGACTCAAAATGCTAATCAAATCATGGAGAGCCAAATCTTCTTAATCAAGTCTTCCCTAGACCAGGTTAAGACATTGCAATACTTGATAGAGACTGGTCAAGAGCGGCAGGTAATCTTCGAGAGGATGATGGCAGAACATCGCATAGAAATCGAGAATATTTATCAAGAATTTAAAAAAATCAGAGAAGAAGCTCTAAGAAGTGATCAACTGGTACACCAAGAATTTAAAAAAATTAGAGAGGAATCTGAAAGAAGCAATGGTTATATCCACCAAGAATTTAAAAATATCAGAGGGGAAGCTGAAAGTTATCAGAAGTTATTAACCGGTCAGTTTTTGAAATTGCAAGAAGAAAATCAAGCCCAGACTGTTTTTGTCCAGGAGAACTTAGCCCAGATTGCCGCTGATGTCCATGATCAGAAATTTAAAGTAATCACCGACCCCAGCTATTTCCAGGCGATCGACATTGAGTTAATGGTTTATCTTTATTCCTGTCTTCCCCACCGACGGGCGATCGATGTGGGAGCCAACCGAGGCGATGTCTCCGCTAGATTATTACAGACTGGCTACGAAGTTTATGCCTTTGAACCTTTTCCACCAGTACTAGCTCAATTACAAGAAAGATTGGGACAAAATAGCGATTTCCATGCCCTTGGTTACGCCCTAGGATCCGCCAATGAAACCAGGAGTTTACATCTAGTGGTGGATCAGACAGAAGATAAAATTTTTGATGATGCCAGTTTCTACAGCAGTTTAACTCGCCATTCCCTCACTGAAGGCTTGGCCTTCCAAGACAGCATTGCGGTGGAAGTCAAAACCATTGCTAGTTTGCATGAAGCTGGAATCCTACCTGATGATATTGGCTTAGTCAAAATTGACGCAGAGGGTTTTGACCTAGAAGTTATTAAGGGCATGGGAGATTTTCGTTATCCAGTGGTGTTAGCGGAATTTTGGGATCCCACTTTCCCCTTTGGGCAGACCGGAGCCATGAACCATCTCGCGGATCTGGTGCCAGCTATGAGGCAAAGAGACTACCGCTGGCATATCGTCATTTATCGCATTTGGGGACAACACGAAATCAGTTATTACTGTAACTCTGATTATTCCTTGGAAAATTCTTGGGGCAACGTTTTCTTCTTCCAAGATTACGAAATCTTTAGCCAGGCTTTAAAGTGGTGTAATACAATTATGCCCGCCACTTATTTTGCGGTGTAGCTTTTCCTTAAATGGAGCAAAAAAACTCGTCAGTAGTCATAATCAACAAAGTTATCCAGAGTTCCACCGACTACCGACGTTCCTATGTTATCAATCCAAGACAATTATGCGTATCTCTCGAAGCTAGGTGAATTTAAGCAATTGCAGGGGGAAATTCCTGGTTTTTTTCTGGAACAGAGTGCGGCCCTCTGGGATGCTTTGCTAAGTTTCCAAAATACCCATGGTATCCATGGCAATATGTTGGAAATTGGGGTTTATAAAGGTCTGTCAGCTTTGATGTCATCCCTCCACCTCAAAGAAACAGAAGAATTTGTCCTGATCGATTGCACCCGCCATATTGAAGATGCAGAAGTCAACCTTGCTCCCATTCTGGGCACCAGAGGGAAATACATTCAGCAACCTTCTTATCGAGTAACAGTTAACTCCCTTGGTGATTTACGTTCTACTTGTCGTTGGCTTCATATTGATGGTGAACACACAGGCAGGGCTGTGATCAATGACCTTGAATTGTGTGAAGAACTACTGTCAGACGACGGCATCATAGTCCTGGATGACTTTTTTAATCCCATTTATCCACAGTTGGCAGAAGCACTATTCATTTTTTTGAATCAAAATCCTTTTAAGTTGTCAATGGTTTTATGTGGTTGGAATAAGGCCTATCTTGCTCGACCAATGTTTGCCATTAACTACCGGCATTTTATTCGCCAGAAGTTGGCTGATGAACTCCACAACAGAGAAATTCATAAGTTTGTGATCACGAAAACTGCCACTCTAGACGAATCAACAGCTTTTGGCATCTGTGAACAGAGATTTGTAGACAGAGATTACTACGGCTTGGACTCTGACCCTGATTTCTTACCTGTTTAGAGGATTGATCTAAAAAAGGGTTGCGCATACCCCGCAGCTTGCTGCGATTGGGATAAGCAACCCCAAAGTATTAAAATCCCGTCATGGAAGTAAAACGGGCTAGTCATTGCGTGTATCAAATTCGCTACCAT
>NZ_JADEWJ010000234.1:0-6514 GCF_015207725.1 Synechocystis sp. LEGE 06083 | reverse complement strand
GAATAGCTTTCCCGCAGTAGGATAAATTGTGCCTCTTGGTGGGCCATCCACACTCCCACCCGTTGCCCAGGCCAAATCCCCGTAGCAAGGGAGCCATCTGTCCACAATTTTGTATTTAACTCAAAATCCCCCAGAGGCCAGATATTTACCGAGGATCCAGGGGGAATGACAATGGGACGGCTGGACAAGCTGAGGGGGCAAATGGGGGTAATCACAATGGCATCCATACCCGGGTGCAAAATGGGCCCGTTAGCAGAAGACGTATAACAAGTGGAGCCCGTGGGGGTGGCCACCAATAGACCGTCGCATTGGTATTGGTCAATTAATTCCCCGTCCACTTCCACTTCGATAATGGCTGTGGGCATCCGGTCAATACTGGCCGGTTTGATGCACATTTCATTCAAGCAGTAGTAGGTTTCCCCCACCATCTGGGGATCCCGGCGATCGCCTTCAAATAAACTGGCCGCTAGCATCATCCGCTGGGAAACGGCGTAACGGTCTTGACTGAGGCGGTCCCAGACGGTTTGGGTATCCTGGAACAAATCAAAGGGTTCCGTCAAAAAACCCAGGTGTCCCCCCACGTTAACGGACAAAATGGGAATGCCTTCGGGGGATAAATGCCTGGCTGCCGCTAGGGTAGTGCCATCTCCTCCTAAAACTAGAGCTAAGTCTATTTTTTCTGTGGCAGAGGCCAAAAACACTGGATAGGGATTATCTTTGATGCCACTGGGGCCCATCAGTACCTTACAGCCCCTAGCCTCCAATTCCCTGGCACAGCGTTCGGCATAGGTTTTGCTTTCATTGTGCCCAGCTTTATGGGCAATGATCACCTGTTTCAGTTCCACAATGGGGCCTCAGAGTGGGGCATAGATTGGACTAGCTTTCGGGACTCTCCGCTGTAGTCACCGGGGCATCCTCGATCGCCGGAGTCGTAGCAGCGGCTTGTTTTTCTTTTTTCTTCCGTTCTGCTTCGGCCGCATCTTCCAACACCTTGAGTAGTTGGTCAACTTTTTCCAGGTTGCTACGGTACAAGTCTAAATCCTTGACCACTTTATCGAGGGACAAATCCAACAGTTCCGATAATTTGGTGAGATAGTCCTGACGTTTTTCATCATTGTCCTTCACCTCTGGGTCTTGGTCAGCCAACAAAGTGTAAAGCCCAATAGAAAACAGACGACTGTATTTAAATTTATGACGCTGGTGGATCCCGGTGAGGGTGTTGAGCAGCAAGTTATCCCCGGAGGTCTGGTCACTGGAAGCGGCGGTTACCCAAGCATCTAGGCCGATGTGATGGGCACTGGCGGCCACATTTTTGGCATCCTGGCGTACTTGGTCGGGATTTTGATCTACCCCATAGCAGAGGGCACTGAAAATAGCAGGTAATTCTGCCGCCGGTTGATAACCCTGCATAAAACTGTCGAAGGAGGTGACGATGCCCAGGGCAAAAATGGGGTCGTAGGTAAAGTCAATGTTCACACTGAGCAAATGCATTTCCACCAGCAGCTCTTCGACAAAACGCCGGTAGATGGAACTAATGGGACGGCTGTAGTGGGTAAAAAATTTTCGTTTGGCTTCAGAAACAGTGCGAATTTTAGTCACAGGGCCGATTACAAAGGGGGGATAGATCTCCTATTTTCCCTTGTTAAGCGGCCTTTGCCAACCTGGATTGTTGCTAGGGGAGGTGAATCATCGAGCGTTGCTAGAATGGGACAGTCCCAGGAAAAAGACCATGCCAGACTTCCAGGCATTTATTGCCATCATTACCACCATTTTGGTGTTTGTGACCGGAGTAGCCCTCAAATATGAAACCATCCAGTTCAAAAACTACTAACTCCCTATCCCCCAATGGGCAGGCCTCAGCTTCGCTGGGGTTACTTTCACATTTGTGGTCTTGGATCAAATCCTACGGGGGTTTGTCCGACTTGAAGAGGTACAACGAAGAGATGAGGAAAGAAACCGCAGAGATGAGGAAGCTAGAGCAAGAAAAGCAGATGCGGCACGAACAGAGGATGAAAGAATTAAAGCTACAGAACGAGAAACTCGCCGAACTAGAATCGAAACTCGATATCGTACTGCAATCGCCAGATTCCAGCTTGACCCCAGCCCAATCCACCGAACACAGTTAGCGGATATTTTGGCCCTCCTGGAAGAATACCAAGATACCCTGTGAGTTGTTGTGGCTGATGGTTACCAAGGCTTCGTGACAGTCAGTGGGTCTGCTCAGTGTTGTATATTTACATATTTACCGACAATACCCGCCATTGATTAGGCTAATCAGTGGTCAAAGGACTTCCGAGTTTACAAGCAGAGTGTTAATGGTGTCTCCCATCTCTATCTGGCGATCGCTGATGTTTGGCGGTTTTTCTCCCCAGGAATGGGGAAGGGGCAGTGTGCTCCACCGTTTTGTGGGCTGGGGGCGGCATTGGGCCCAGGGCAGTTTACTGTGGCCCCAGTTTGAAGCGGTGGGTACGGCTCTGTTGGCAATAATTTTTATGGCGGCGCCGTTCACTTCCACCACCATGCTGGGCATTTTTATGCTCCTCTGTGGAGCCTTCTGGGCTTTGCTGACACTGGCGGATCAACCGGGCAAGGGGCTGACCCCCATCCATGTTTTAGTCTTTGCCTATTGGTGTATTTCGGCGATCGCCGTGGGTTTTTCCCCGGTGAAAATGGCGGCGGCGTCGGGGCTAGCCAAATTAACCGCCAATTTATGTTTGTTCCTATTGGCGGCCAGGTTATTGCAGAACAAGCAATGGCTGAATCGGCTGGTAACCGTCGTTTTACTGGTGGGGCTATTGGTGAGCAGTTACGGTCTGCGACAGCAGGTGGACGGGGTAGAACAGTTAGCTACTTGGAATGATCCCACCTCTACCTTGGCCCAGGCCACTAGAGTGTATAGCTTTTTAGGCAACCCCAACCTATTAGCGGCCTACCTGGTACCCATGACTGGTTTGAGTTTGAGCGCCTTGGTGGTGTGGCGACGGTGGTGGCCTAAGTTACTGGGGGCAACCATGGTGATCACCAATCTCCTCTGTTTATTTTTTACCCAGAGCCGGGGTGGCTGGCTGGCGGTATTGGCCCTGGGGGCGACCTTTTTGGCCCTTTGTTACTTCTGGTGGCTGCCCCGATTACCCCAATTTTGGCAACGGTGGTCTTTGCCCCTGGCGATCGCCGTGGCGGTGATATTGGGCGGAGGGGCCTTAATTGCGGTGGAACCAATTCGGGTTAGGGCCATGAGCATTTTTGCCGGTCGGGAAGACAGCAGTAATAATTTCCGCATCAACGTCTGGGAAGGAGTGAAGGCCATGATTCGAGCCCGTCCCATCATTGGCATTGGTCCAGGCAACGAAGCCTTCAACCAAATTTATCCCTACTATATGCGCCCCCGCTTCACTGCCCTGAGTGCCTATTCCATTTACCTAGAAATTTTGGTGGAAACGGGCATAGTCGGTTTTACCTGTATGCTCTGGCTGTTGGCCGTTACTCTGGGCAAAGGAATCCAATTGGTTAAACGCTGTCGTCAAACCCTAGCCCCGGAAGGAATTTGGATCATGGGGGCCCTGGCGGCGATCGCCGGTTTATTGGTGCACGGTCTTGTGGACACCGTCTGGTACCGTCCCCCGGTGAGCACTTTATGGTGGCTGCTGGTCGCTATTGTTGCTAGTCAGTGGGCCAGTGCCCAGACCCGTTTGGGGGCAAGTGGAGAAGAAAACGGGGCAGAACCTCCTCTTCCCCAATAAGAGCCAATGGCAATAACTTGGCCGGCCAGGCTTAACTTTTGCCCTTTTTGAAAATTTGTCAGGAGTCAAAACCATGGCGATCGGAGAGCAAACCCATCCCCAAGCAAGTAAAGACCAGGCCGTTGTTGATCGCCTGTTACAATCCCCCGCCGATATTCCCCACCTGTTGTCCTTGGCACGGCTGAGAATTCGTTACAAAAATTTTCCCGGGGCCCGGAGCTTACAGCGAGATTTGGACACCGTGCTTCAGCAATGGCATCTGACTGAAGAAGAACTCTTTGCCCAAACTAGGGACCTCTACGCCAGTGGGGCCGCCCACACCAAGCAAAGTACAGAGGAACAACAGGACTGGAGCTAGCCTCTGTTAACCCCTTGCCCAGACTGAGCTGAGCCAACTTTTTTTTGGCGTAATTCTGAAATTTGCCGGTACCGGCCGCCACCGTAGACATTGAAATTACTCTATTGTCAGGCTTTTTAGCAAACATTAATCTCTACTATTGGTGCAATAAGCAATCCCAAAGCTAAAAGCAGAGATTTTCCCCTATGCTTAAAGCAATAACTCCCGTTACAAAAATTAACTAAATGTCTAATCTGATTGCCGTTGCCTTCTGTGGCTATTTTGCTTTGTTAATTGCCCTTTTCTCGGCTAAAAACTTTCTCGTCAAGGACAAAGCCAGTCTTAATCTCCCTGAATAATTCTTCTAAATGACAAAAATGGGGATTAAGTAGCTATAATCTTGTTTTCCTAAAGTCTCAGTCAGAGTAGCCTGGATCAAAGTAGGTCATAGCAAGGTTATGAGTCCACCCCAACCATCGGGGCGCAAAAGATTAGGATTGGTTTTACAGGAAGCCGGTCTGATTACCCCGGCCCAATTAGAGGTTGCGGTTAACAATCAACAACATTTTGATTACCTCATTGGGGAAGTAATTGTTCTCCACGGCTGGTTGACCAAGGACACCATCGAGTTTTTTGTTAACCAATGGTTTGATTTAATTTACCGCCCCAACTCTATGCCCTTGGGGCATTACCTGCAAATGGCGGACCTGTTGAATCAATGCCAGATTGACCAAATTCTCCAGGAACAAAAGGTATTGGGACTGCGCTTTGGGGCCACGGCGGTACTGCTGGGCTTGCTCAAGCAAGAAACGGTAGACTATTTTATCGCCCATCTTAAGGGAGACATGGCTAGTCAATCGGCTTTTAGCGCCCACGAATTGGCCAAGGGATGTGCTGATCGTGCTCGGCCGATAAAAACAACTCGGGCGGAGCCTAAACGACAAAAACACCGACGGTCGGCCAGTGGCAATCCAAAGGGTAGGGAAGAGAAAAAACATAGACGAGTAAGGACTGCTAAGCAAAAGTCTGCGACGGCATCGTCGGCTGAAGTTTCAGGGAGTCTGCCGGAGAACTTTGATATTTTTATAAATGACGAGGAAAACTTTGACCTAGCCAATGTGCTAGAAATGGACGATGGCAATGTTTCCCTTTGAATGCTTGGGTCGCTCCGGACGGTTTTAAAAAACTGTTGGGTCTGATCGGCTAATCGGCTAAGGTGATCACCAAGGCTTTTTTACTCTTTTTCCTGCTCACGCCCACCGACAAGATTTTCCCTTTTGTGCGGTTCTCCACCGGATTACCGACCTTTTAACCGAGGAAACTTTAGGGTAAAGTGGGAGCCATGGAATCCCCTATTGAGTAGAAAATTTAAATTTATAATGGCTTACGCACTACCTAACTTACCTTACGACTACACCGCCCTGGAACCCTGCATTTCCAAAAGCACTCTGGAGTTCCACCACGATAAACACCATGCCGCTTACGTTAGTAAGTTTAATGAAGCGGTGGCTGGTACAGACCTAGACAATAAATCTATTGAAGACGTAATTAAAGCTATTGCTGGAGATGCGAGCAAAGCCGGTCTGTTCAACAATGCCGCCCAGGCCTGGAACCACAGTTTCTACTGGAATTGCATGAAACCCGGTGGCGGTGGCCAGCCCACTGGTGCCCTGGCTGATAAAATCAACGCTGACTTTGGTAGCTTTGACGCCTTTGTGGAAGCTTTCAAACAAGCTGGAGCCACCCAATTCGGTAGCGGTTGGGCTTGGTTGGTGTTGGACAATGGCACTTTGAAAGTGACCAAAACTGGCAACGCTGAAAACCCCATGACCGCTGGTCAAACTCCTTTGCTGACCATGGACGTATGGGAGCATGCTTACTATTTAGATTATCAAAACCGTCGTCCTGATTACATTGCCGATTTCCTCGGTAAGTTGGTCAACTGGGACTTTGTGGCAGCTAACTTAGCGGCGGCCTAGTTTTCTCCATCGACCTTCCTATGATGATGTTTTAAAGGTCCTCTTTCTCTCCCACTTATGGGTAGAACTGCAGGCAAATTAGACATCTTCTTGGAACTATTTACCCTTCCCCTAAACTTTTGGGGAGGGGTATTTGCTGGAAGGCGATCGCCGGTGGTTGAAGTTTCTGATCTGCGTCCCCAATCCTCTACACTGGGGAAGTTTATGGGATCTCTTTCCAGAGTCCGTCTAAATCTAGTCATTTAATCGAAGTTTTTCCAGTTTTTCCACTACCATGTCCCAGACCTATAACGTAACCTTGCTCCCCGGCGATGGCATTGGCCCCGAAATTATGGCAGTGGCGGTGGCAGTATTACGCAAAGTGGCGGACCAATTTGGTTTTGCCTACAATTTTCAGGAAGCTTTACTCGGAGGGGCGGCCATTGATGCTACGGGCCGACCCCTACCGGAGGTAACCC
>NZ_JADEWJ010000233.1:0-6521 GCF_015207725.1 Synechocystis sp. LEGE 06083 | reverse complement strand
GGTCTATCTTTATTGGTCACTGTGCCACCATCGGCGGCAAAAGACTCCACAAATACCCGCTCAAATCCCACACCGTAGTCATTATTGATAACAACGGTGGCCACATCGGCAAAACCTTGCTTTTTGGCTAAGGCGGCTAGGGCCTGGGCTTGGTAGGTATCGGGGGGAGCAGTGCGGGCCCAAAATCCCTTAAATTCCCCCTTCTTAGCTTGGTCAGTAAAAACAGGACTAGTGCTACCTGGAGAAATCATCATAATGTTATTTCTCACCGCAATGGGCACGGCCGCACTGGAAACACTGCTGGCAAAGGAACCCACCACCCCGGCCACCTGGTCTGCTTCGGCCAACTTAGTCATGGCGGAAACCCCTGCGGTGGGATCGGTTTGGTCATCTTCGATAATGACTGTTACGTCCTGGCCATTGACACCGCCACAGGCGTTGATGGTATCCACTGCTAACTGCACTGCCAGGGGCATATTCTGGCCAATGGAAGATAAATCCCCCGTGGCAGGCAGTAGGGCCCCCAATTTCAGCGCTCCCCCTTCTCCACCGGGACTAGGTTGGTTAGCTCCATCCCCAGGGGCCGGCTCGGGTTCAGCACAGGCAAACATTAATCCGGCGGTGGTGCCAGCAAGGGCTAGATTCAAGGCGATCGCCGTTAATCGACGATGGGACTGGGGCCAAAGTAGACGCATCCTGAAAAAATCTCCCACAAGGTTATTAATGGGTTAAATATAGTTAGCCATGGTCTCTTCGGCAACCTAGTCTGGAAACTCCATCAATGCACTGATAGGGGGGGATGGGCAACTAAGATTAGCCCCTGTCCTTTCCTTTACCCCCCATCCGACGGAACCAGCAGTTTCTTGCCAATTCCCTAGTCCTAAACCCCAGGTCTTACTGGGGCTGTTGGGCAGAAAGGGAACGAATAAATTGAACTGCTTCCTGGGTGGGCACAATGCGGATTTGTTTGAGCATTTCATCATTACTACTTTGTAGAGTAGAAATAACGTTCTCCATGGCAATGACATCGATGACAATGCTGTTGGCCATGGCCGGTTGCTCTTGCTTAAACCGTTCCACCATCTGCTGAATCTGACTAGCTTCGAGGAAGAAAGGAATAATTTGCTCGTCTTCCTGTTGGATAGTGAGATAACCCTGGTCTTCTCCCCCTCTGGCTACGAATAGAGGGACTCCCCCTTGGTATTCAGAATTAGGCATTTTCTGAGCTGCCTGTACCTGGGCTGGGATGGGCACATAGGCAAATCCCAAGGGTTCTGGCTGGTTGGCGTTGGCCTGGGCAATTTTCACCACTTCCCCCAGGGAAACGGGCTGGACACTGACCTGGGAACCAACGTCGGGCTTTTGTTTTTTTAGTTCCTGTAAAAAGCCATTGGCTTCCTGTTGACTAATGAAAACTCCAGTGACTTTTTCGTTGTCATCACCCACTGCTACCAAGGGAGCTCCCTGGGCATCCACAATGGTAAAAACCGGTACCCCTTGCAGAATTTTGACCACTTCTTCGGTGGGCAAGGCCAGGGCCTGGAGGGTGGTGCCCAACCAGGTACCAACGGCGGTGGTGCCAATCAGACCAAGGGTTGCACCGATGCGGAGTAAGGATTTCATTGTTGCTGTCGCCTCAAAAAGTAATGACAATAAAAATATTGATTTAATCTTCACGAAAATCTTGTTATTTAAATGTCTGCGGGCCACGGAAAATGGCGATCGCCGAGAAGGTTTGTAGCCAAGGCATGGTCAGCCCTCCTAAACCAGAGGCTATGACAGTCTGGCCATGGGGAAGTTCCCCTCGACCTTACGGTAGCATATCGATTTTTTGAGGCGGCCAGGGGGGGAACAGTGCTGTTTTTTGACTGTCCCCAAGGCAAAAATTTCCCTACCACGACCATTGGAAGTTGGAATATGGAAATATTTTCTCTTCCTCACCCTGGGGGAATTTAGTTACTGCCGCTGAATACCACTTCGGGGAATTTGCCCTGGGCTTCGGCCATGGAGATTTGTTTGTTTTGATTTTTCAAGTCTTGCCAGAAGTTAATCACCTCAGTGGCTTGGTTGAGCACGTTAATGCGGTCCGCTTCAGCGATCCAATGTTTGGCTTCGAGTTCGTCTTTGAGTTGTTGCCAAGCATCGGCCCGGGGCCAGAAGAAGTAGGAAGTGAGAGGACTAGTGCCTTTGCCCACAATTTGATCCACGGCGATCGCCACGTTTTGATCGAGCCAGAGGACTTTGAGGATGAAACTGGTGTGTATGGTAGATGCTGCTTCAGCTGTAGTCACAAGCGAAATTCCCAAGAAATGTAATAATTTGCCAATTTATCATTGTACCCCATTGACCCCACCCGTTAGGGGGCCACGTTGCGGTTATTAAATAAACTCATGGTTTTGGCAATGCCATGGTGCAGACTATGGGCGATCGCCTCCGTGGCCAAGTCTAAGCTTTTCTCCACAATGGGCAATTCTGAGGGGGTAAATTTACCCAGCACATGGGCGATGGTGTCTTTGGTGCCATCACTTTTACCAATGCCTAAACGCAGGCGAGGAAAGTCCTGGGTGCCCAAATGACTAATCAGGGATTTCATGCCGTTATGGCCCCCAGCAGATCCAGTTTCTCTCAGGCGTAGCCGGCCCAGGGGTAAATCCATATCGTCATAGACCACCAACACTGACTGCGGCTCTAGCTTGTACCAGTCCACCACCGCTCGCACAGCCTGGCCAGAACGATTCATATAGGTGCGGGGTTTGAGCAAACAGGTTTTTTGTCCGGCCATTAGCCCCTCCCCAAACCAGCCCTGGAAACGCTTATGGTCATACCAAGAACATTGCCAGGCGATCGCCAACGCATCCACTACGGCAAAACCGATGTTGTGGCGGGTTTGATCATATTTCGGCTCAGGGTTACCCAAACCCACAATTAACTTGGGAATCATTCGGCGGTTTGCAATAAGGTTTCCAGATAAACCCGCGCACAGGCCTTGTAACTAGTGGACATGGGCTTAGTACCGTAGCCCCCCTCATTTTGCAACAGGAAGAGGGACAGGGCAGCGGAAAACACCCGGTCCAGGTCCCAATGGGGATGTTTATCTAGATAGGTGGTCAGGGACTCGTGCAGATCTTCGGGAATTTCGGCAAAAACACTAACGGAGGTATCCATGGTTCTTCTCTCTTTCAAAGGGCGGAACTGCTTTGGGGAATAACTGGGCCGGCTGAAGATTACGGCCCCACACCCAAAGTTTTTCTGCTGTGTGCCCAATAGTTTTATCGGGGAATTCCCCTGGCTGTCAATGGCGGAAAATTTTGCCCCAGGAGACATTTCTTATTTTTGCCAACGACATTATAGGTATTTCAGCCATTTTTGCTTAATCCAACTTAACAATAAAACGGTTTTTAACAACTCTCTCTAATTTTTTGCGGGATTCCCCAGGAGGCGATCGCCAAAAAAATCCCCCTACTATCCCTAGTGTCAAAACCAAAAAAAATTCCCCCACCCCTGGGGTGCCCACGGCCCAGTCAGGGTTAAGAAACAGCCCAAAAACCTTAACCTCCTGGGGATAAAATCTAGTAACCAGGGGAATGGCTGGGGAAAACCTGGGGAATGGTCTGGGGAGCAACTAGCCAAAAATAAGAATTACAAAATTTTAGGGTTATGTAACAATTTAGAATTAATTTCCCAGTCTCCCAACGAGGGCAAAACCATGGCCGCTAAAATGAAAAAGGGCAGTTTAGTGCGGGTTATCCGCGCCCAATTGGAAAACAGCCTTGAAGCCCAAGCCAGCGATCGCCGTTTACCCGACTACCTTTTCCATAGCAAAGGAGAAGTGTTGGATTTGAACGAAGAATATGCCCTAGTGCGATTTTATGTCCCCACTCCCAACGTCTGGCTGCGCTTAGACCAAATCGAAGCCTTGGCCTAGGTTGCTTTCCTCCACCATCAACACCCCGGAGGGTGCCATGAATAGTTTGGAGTATTCCCCGATCGCCTGTCAGTCCTTGCAGGTGACCGTGGTTGGTGCCGGTAATGTCGGCCGGACCCTGGCCCAGAGGTTAGTGCAACAGAACGTCGCCAACGTAGTTTTGTTGGACATTGTGCCAGGCCTACCCCAGGGCATTGCCTTGGATTTGATGTCCGCCCAGAGCGTGGAAGAATACGACAGTAAAATCGTTGGCACCAACGAGTACGAGGCTACCGCTGGCTCCGATGTGGTGGTGATCACCGCCGGTTTGCCCCGAAAGCCTGGTATGAGCCGGGATGATTTGTTGGGTAAAAACGCCAACATAGTGGCCCAGGCCGCCCGGGAAGCATTACGTTATTCCCCCACCGCCATTCTGATTGTGGTCACCAATCCCCTGGACGTGATGACCTATTTGGCCTGGAAAGTAACGGGTTTGCCTCCCCAACGGGTGATCGGCATGGCCGGTGTGTTGGACTCGGCCCGGCTCAAAGCCTTCATTGCCATGAAATTAGGGGCTTGTCCCTCGGATATCAACACCCTAGTGCTCGGGGGCCATGGAGATTTGATGTTGCCATTGCCCCGTTACTGCACCGTCAGTGGGGTTCCCATCACGGAGTTAATGCCTTCCCAAACCATTGCGGAGTTGGTGGAGCGCACCCGTAACGGTGGGGCTGAAATTGCCGCCTTGCTACAAACGGGCACCGCCTATTACGCCCCGGCTTCTTCCGCTGGGGTGATGGTGGAGTCGATTTTGCGGAATCAGTCCAGGATTCTTCCCGCCGCCACTTACCTTGATGGCATGTATGGATTGAAGGATATTTTCCTGGGGGTACCCTGTCGTTTGGGCTGTCGAGGGGTGGAAGATATCCTGGAGGTACAATTAACCCCTGAGGAAAAAGATGCCCTCCATCTTTCCGCTGAAGCGGTTCGCCGTAATATTGATGTGGCGTTGGCTATGGTCAGGGACAGTTAATTTCTGACAGTTAGTCAAGACGGTCAACAGGTTAATTAAATTGATAGAGTTAATCACTGACTGTTAACTAAATCAATGCAGGGCGTTTTTTCACCGAGGTTAGGGCTTAATGGGGAGCATTCGTTTAATGCACGCAAAATTACATCGGGTCTGTGTGACGGAGGCCAATGTCAATTATGTGGGCAGTATCACCATTGACCCAGTGATGTTGGAGCGGGTGGGGTTGTTGCCCCTGGAGGAGGTGGATATTATCAATCTCAGCAACGGCAATCGCTTTTCCACCTATGTCCTGCCCGGCCAAGCCCATTCCAAGGAAATTTGCCCCAATGGCGGAGCCGCCTTGCTCTGTCAACCAGGCGATCGCCTGATTATTTTTGCTTACGAACTATGTGAGCGCAATCAGGTGTTGCGGACTGGGCACCAAGCCAAGGTGTTGGTGGCCAATGAAAGCAATGAAACGGTGGATTTTTATTTACAAGAACTAATTCCCCAAGAACAGGGGGTGCAATTTATCAACACCAATTGTTCGGCACCAGTCCCCAAGTAAATTCGAGTGAATTTGTCGAACCAACCCCATTGATCTGGAAGAAATCGATGCTTTACCCCCTCAGTCGCCCAAATAATGTCGGTGGGCACTGTCTGTTTAGGGAGTGAAAGCTAGAATGGTTACGCAGTATAAGGTTGAAAAAATGAACTGTGTGTATTGTGAAAATGAACGGGTGGTGAAAAATGGAAGAAAAAAGCTGAAGACGGGACAGATAGTGCAAAATTATTTGTGCAATGAATGTGGTCGTCGATTCAACGAGCGTAGCGGAACCCCCATGGCCCGATTGAGAACACCAGGGTCAAAAGTAGAGATGGCGCTCAAGGCAAGAGGGGAAGGACTCGGAATCAGAGCCACCGCCAGAGTTCTAGGGAAATCCCCCAGCAGTATTACAACCTGGGAAAAGCGCTTATCAAATCAGCTAGGAAAATGGTCACCTAAAGCCCCAGAGGGAGGAGAAATAACGATATAGCAAAGGACGAGATAGTTAGGATAGTTCTCTCAACGCTATATCCAATGCAGAAATCAGCGATTCTCCCTTACTAACAAGTTGGGAAACATAACATTTTAGTCTCGCCCAGAACTTCTCAATTTTGTTCAAGTCGGGAGTGTCAAGAAATTTGTGTAAAGGGGAAATTAGAAAAGAAAAGAATTAGGGTGTTCAATAGCAAAACAAGCAAGAGCCGCCTTCCAATGCTGGATGGGCATAGTCCATTTACGGCAAATACGTTGCAAAGCCAGGTATAACAGTCAGGACTTACGCAAGATAGATGAGGTTAAGGTAGTAGGATGACTTCTTTCACTCGTTTAGATTACTGTCAGTATTTACTGAGTAGCCCAATTAACTACACCCTAACAAACCTTGCCAAGAATCTCGATGGTGTGAGCCATGACCGGATCAAACGTTACCTATAAGGAGTAAAACTGACTCCTCGTCTGCTGTGGGAACAGGTACGTCTAGAGCTAATCGAATCACCAAAAGCTTATGTTGTCTTTGACGATACGGTGTTAGACAAAAGCTATAGTCAAAAAATCGAATG